>CAZFNT010000361.1:0-4753 GCA_964520315.1 uncultured Gemmatimonadota bacterium | reverse complement strand
CCCGACGCGCTCGCCGATGCTCTGGTCCGTTTCTTTGACGAGGGCGAGGGGGAGGCGCTACGCAAGAAGATGGCGGTGGCGCGGGTCGGGGCGCCGCGATCGGAAGACGAAATCGCGGGGATTGTCGAGGGGTTTGCGCGACGGGTCAGGACGGGATCGCTGAGGGGACACACGGGATCTTGAGAGTCCGAGCGGGCTCGGATAGCTTCAGAGACATGTCCAGCAAGTCAGAAGACCCGATTCGGACCGATTGCCGTCACTATCGAGGCGATCGACCTTGCTTCCCCGGATGGATCTGCACGCCCGAGTGTGAGCGTTTCGAGCCAGTCGGGAAACGTGTATTGGTGATCAAGACAGCCGCTTTGGGCGATGTACTTAGAAGTACTCCCCTGCTGAGCACACTCCCAGCCCATTTGGGCTCCTGCCAGATCACTTGGGTCACCGATTCAGCTGCACTTCCGCTCTTGAGCGATCTCGATGAGATCGGCCGGGCTCTGGCCACCACCGATCCGGCTCTTCCCTTCCTTCTGGATGCCGAGACATTCGATCTGGCGATCTGTCTCGACAAGGACCCCAGCTCTTGCGCGCTCCTCGCGAAGGCTCGGTCACAAGACAAGAGAGGTTTTACGCTGGCACCGAGCGGCGCGATCATCCCCGCGAATGAATCCGCCGAATACCTCTGGCGCCTCGGACTCGACGATGACGAGAAATTCCGTCGGAACAAGCGATCCTATCCAGACTTGATGCATCAGGCGATTGGTGTCCCTTACGCGGGGGAGCCGTACGTATTGTCTGTTCCTGAAGCCGCGCGGAAGAAGGCGCGGAACCACCTTGGGGCGCTCGGGCTGGGATCCAGAGAGCAGATTCTGGTCGGATTTCAGACTGGCGCTGGCGGTGCGTTCGCGAACAAGGCATGGACCGTGACCGGCGTGACGGAGGCCATCAGAGCAACAGCCTCCGATCTTGGAGCCACGCCTGTGTTGCTCGGCGGGCGTCGCGAAGCAGCGCTGAATCGGGCGCTCGCTAAAGACACGGCGCACTTGGGGACGGTCGATGCCGGAGCCGATCACGATTTGGCAATGTTCGCCGCTATCGTCGGCTCGATGGACGTTGTCGCTACTGCCGACACTCTCGCGATGCATCTTGGCATTGCACAGAACCGATACGTCGTCGCGATCTTTGGTCCAACCTGCGCACAGGAGATCGAGCTCTTTGGCCGCGGCCAGAAGATCGTTACCGCGCTCGATTGCTCGCCCTGCTATCGACGAGTCTGTGACATCAGCCCTTCATGCATGGAGAAGATCGAAGCTGCCGAGGTCGTTGCGGCGATTCAAGACGGCATTGTCAGCAGGAGTGGCGACGCATCGGACATGTCCGACGACCGCCGCATCGGGAATCATGCGTGACTAATCAACGGGAAGGGCTGGACAACGCCTTGGTTTGGCTCCTCATTCTGCATTGGAACGGGCTAGACAACACAAGGGCGTGTCTGAACTCCCTGGCCCACGTCACGTACCCAAGCCTTCGAACCGTCGTAATCGACAATGGCTCTACGGATGGCTCCGCCGACATCATAGAGAAGGAGTTCCCCTGGGTTCATCTGGTGCGTCTCTATGCCAATGTGCTCGTCACCATTGGACGAAACGTGGGCATGCGATTGGCGTTGCAAGACGACGCCGATTTTGTCGCTTTCTTGGACAATGACACCGAGGTAGAGCCTGATTTTCTAGCCGAGTTGATCTCGGCTGCGAACGCCAATCCGCGAGCGGGATTCGCCGGACCGAAGATCCTCTACCACAACGAACGCGGGAAGATCTGGTCGGCGGGCACCCGCATAGTTCGCCCCCTCGGCTGGATTCACCATCTCGGTATTCGCCATCGAGACGACGGATCATTCGACGCAGCTCGAGACGTCGACGCTTTGGCGGGATGCTGCCTGGCTGTCAAGAGGCAGGTTATCGAGGAGATCGGTACGCTTGATCCAAACTACATCATGTACACAGAGGATACGGACTGGTGTGCCAGAGCAGCCGCCAGCGGCTGGACAGCCGTGTATGTGCCGACCGCCCGTGTATACCACAAAGTGTCGGCATCGTCAGGTGGCGGACTGACCTACTTCAAGGCATACCATCGAGTGATCTCGACGTGGCGTTTCTTCAGAAACCACGGGCGCTGGTGGCACTGGCCGACGATCTTTCTCTTCGTGGGTGCTGGATACGCTGCGCTCACACTGATCGAGCTCAAGCGGCGCAACCTGTCGGGACTCAAGGGGCTGTATCGAGCCGCATTCGATATAGCGACACAACAGAACCCTCCCGTGATGCACCCAAGCCAAAGCAGACCAGATGACGTTTAGCCAAGCCGGATTTCGCTTAGCGGTCACGCGCTTCATCCGCAACCAACGGATCCTGAGCCCTCCCCAGTACACCAGTTTCTATCGAACCTACAGGGGACGGGAGTTCACCTTTCTGGATGTCGGATGCGGAAATCACTCGGCGTCGATAGCCAAGCGCTGGTTTCCACAATGCCGATACTATGGCATCGATCGTACGATATACAATAACGATGAAGCGGATCTCGCCGCGATGGAGGAGATGTACGAGATCGATCTGGAGAAAGAGTCACTCGAGCCCGTTCAGGATGGATTCTACGATCTTGTCTTGGTCAATCACGTTATCGAACACCTCCCAAACGGTCTCTCCGTCCTTGCGGCGCTGACGGCGAAGCTCCGACCGGGCGGGAGGATGTACGTCGAGTATCCTTCGGCACGTTCCCTGTCGCTTCCCAGCCTGCGAGGGACCTTGAACTTTTGCGATGACGATACTCATGTGCGCGTATATGACGTCAAAGACGTTGCCAACACGCTTCTTGCGAACGAAATGCGCGTGCTACGAGGTGGAGTCAGAAGGAGTTGGTTGCGCATAGCACTCCTTCCAGTGACGCTGCCCTTGGCCGTTGCAAAAGGGAATCCGGCCGTTCCGCTGTGGGATCTTCTGCGATTCGCGGAGTTCGTCTACGCGGAAAAGCGATCCTCTGTCTGAGGCTCCTACTGGGAAAGAATGTGGCGCAATAGATTGCGAGGGTTGTTCTGGGAGACGATCGCCACGATTGCTAGATAGGTTGTCAAGAGAACCGTGCCGACGCAGCAGAGGGCCACAGCGCGGAGAAGGAGGGGTTCCGAGAGATCCGGGTACCAAGGAAGTGCTCTGAGGGCAAAGCCTGCGACCAAGACAGCTACCGAACCCAAGACGATTCCGCGGAGTGTCTGCCTTTCCTGTCGACCGAAGAGCGGCGCCCGCCGGTCGCGGCGCGCCCGAATGCCCATTGCATAAGCGCCCGCGAACGCCGTGACAACACCTGCGAGGGCGATCCCTGGGACGCCCCAGGCCAGCGATAGAGGGCGGACGAGCAAGAGGTGAAGGGGAGCTATCATGCCAAGCACACGCAAAGGGACCTTGGGCCTGGCTCTGGCGTAGTACGGCGCGGACAGGATCGCACTAGCCGAGTCCGGGAGAAGCGCCCATGCGAAGACCGCGAGAGTGGTCCCCGTCAGGATGGCGCTCTGCTCATCGAACTGGCCGCGCATCAGAAGCACTCCGACCACATCAGCTCCGAATGCGGTGAGGATCATTGCCAGTGGCGCCAAGACGAAGACGAGCACATAGACCGCTCGCTGAAGAAGCCTCTCGGCCGTGCTGTCCTGGCCTCTCGAGTAAAGCGCGGCGACGAAGGGGATGCTGACGGTGAACGCCGTACCACTCAGGAGCATGTGTGCCCCAATGGCGAGTCTGTGCGCGTAGTTCAATCCGCTGACCGCTCCTGGCCCAAGCATCGATGCGCAGGCTCTGTCCACTACCAACGCGAGACTCTTCAAGCCCAGGAGTACTGCCGGGGCCCAGATGACCGCACCGACTCGACGCAGGAGCGGGCTTGGCTTCCACAGGACGGGAATTAGCCACAGTTGGCTTCGGCCCAGGGCAAGCCACAGAATGAATGCCTGAATAAGAACACCAAGAGAGAGCGTCCACGCCAAGACGCCGACGCCGGCCTCGGCGAGTAGAAGAACTCCAACAACAACTGCGATATTGGGGATCGCTCGGGTTGTCGATGCAGCGATGAACTGCCGGCGTGCTTGCAGAACCGAGGCGAGGTACGCGGACAGGAGTCCGCCGATCAAGTAGGGACTCAGATTCGTCAGTGTTGCCTCGGCTTGCCGGGCGAGGTCGCCGGTCAGGCCGGGCAGGATTAGCCGAACGAGCAAAGGCCCCGAGGCGACGAGGAGAATGGCCAGAGCTACTGAAATCAGAATGACGTTACCAAGCAACTGACTCAGATCACTTTGGGCGGATTCTCGCTCGGCCTCGAGATGAGCCGTGACGATCGGGACGATCGCCAGCTTTCCCAGATAGACGGCGGAGCTGACGATCAACGCCGGCACGATCCAAATGCCGAAGAAGGCGTCCAACGAGGGGATCGTGCCGAAACCCGCCGCGATCGTTGCCTCTCGCAGCAGTTCAGAACCCGCGACGCCAAGGCCACCGGCAACGACCGCCATCGACGCGCCGACGATCGCGCGCCGCCCAAGCCGCCTATCACTCATCTGCGGTCCAATACCGAGTTAGGGTCGGCGAAGAAATAACTCCCGTGTTTGCATCCCATCCGCACCGCATCTCCGCCCGATCGGCGCGTTCCGAAATTCGCGAAATAGCCTACTATTCCTGTGGTTTCGGAACCCGCCGATCGGGCGGATCTA
>CAZFNT010000360.1:0-4770 GCA_964520315.1 uncultured Gemmatimonadota bacterium | reverse complement strand
GAACCAGCCCGCGCACGTTGCCGCGCACCTGTATCGTCAGCTTCTCGACCTTGGTGCTGTTGGTGAAGACATCGACCGTACCGCTTACCCGGCCGACCGGGGCGGTCTCCGAAAGGGTGACGGTCAGCGCGAAGTCGCCCTCGACCGGATCGCCCGCATCATCGGTCATGCCCTCTTCGATCGAGGCGCTGGTGACCGTGATCAGCGGATCGCTCGACTCGATCGTCTCGATCTTCAGGTCGAGATCGTCTTCGAAAGAGACAAGAGTGACCGTTTTCGTCGCGGCCTCTCCCCTATCCGCCCTCAAAAAGACATGCTGGCTCGGAAGCATATCGACGAAGGGCTTGACGGTCGCCTTGGCCTGAAGATGCACCTTCGCGTTGACCGGGTCGTTAGAGGTGACCGTGATCGTCTTGCTGATCGGCCCGCGGAAACGCTTCGTATCGATCGTGGCGTCGACGGTGCCCGATTCGCCTGCTTTGACGACCTTGGTGAACTCGGCGACGGTGCAACCGCAAGAGGGCTTCGCCGCCTCGATGAGCAGATCGTTGGCGCCGGTGTTCTTGAAGGTGAACACGTAGTGCGCCTTGTCGCCTTTGGGAACCTCACCCAAATCGAGGGTGGTCGCGTCGAACTCTAGCACCGGAGCGTTCGGATCGGGCGTTGTGGTCTGGGTCGCGGCCTCGGTGCCTTCTTGGGCGAAGGCGTTCAGCGTGAAGGCAAGGCACCCGGCGGTGAGAAGGGCCGCCAGTCGGTGGGCAGGAATGCGCATGGGATTCTCCCGCGGTGGATGCCGCGAAGGGTTGCGGAAAAGACCGCATGATAGCCGCGGTCAGTCCGACGTTCAAGGTACCGTCACTCGTGCCCCACGTCGCGGGCCATCAGGGCGGGGACCACCTGCTCGGCGCTCAGGGTTCCGTCGAGCAAACCATGGACCGAGGCGGTGATCGGTGCGTCGATCCCCCTTCGCTCCGCGAAGCGATGGACCACCCGCGTCGTATGCACCCCCTCTGCTACGTGCCCGAGCCCGCTCAGGATCCCGTCCAACGGCTTTCCTCCGCCCAGCTCCATCCCGACCGTGAAATTGCGGCTCAGCGGGCTGGAGCAGGTGGCGATCATGTCGCCGATCCCAGACAAGCCGGAGAAAGTGCGCTCTTCGGCACCCAGTTCGCGCCCCAGGCGTGCCATCTCGGTCATTCCGCGCGTCAGCAGGGCGGCGCGCGCGTTGACCCCGAGGCCCATGCCCTCGACGAAACCCGAGGCGAGCGCAATTATGTTCTTGAGCGCCCCCGCGACCTCGACTCCGGCCACATCTCGATTCCCGTAGATGCGGAAACGGGTCGAAGCGAGCGCCGCTCTCGCCGCATCGATCACCTCGTCGAAACGGGAAGCGACGACGGTCGCGGCGGGCTCCCCGGCCAGGATTTCGGCGGAGAGGTTCGGCCCCGCGAGCGCGCCGATCTTGCGGCAACAGGTCTCTTGCATCAGCACCTCGCTCATCCGCAGATCGGTCTCGCGTTCGAGCCCCTTGGTCGCATGCACGACGAGGTGGCTGCCGTCGATGTGGTCGCCCAGGACCGCGGCGACCCCTCTGAAGGCCTGCGAGGGAACGACGAGGAGGATCAGGGGGCATCCGTGGATCTTGCCCATATCGGTCGTGGCGATCACACCCCCGTGGAGCTGAGTTTCCCCCGTGTAGGCCGGGGAACGATGCTCCGTGTTGATCTGGTCTCGAACCGATTCGCTCCGAACCCAAAGGGCAACATCGCTACCAGCGATCGCGGCGAGATGCGCGAGCGTGGTTCCCCACGACCCTCCCCCGATGACGCCGATTCCGCTGGAGGCGCTCACGGCCCGCTCTCCTTTGGATCGGTGCTCGAACTCACACCCACGCCATCGGGCTCCTCCTGGTCGCTCTCCCCCTTGCCGCCCCGCCCCTTCCGCCTTCGCTTCTCGACCTGGGGAACCTCGGCGTCGTCCGACTGGGCGATCCGGTGAAGACGTCGCGGAATCTCGCGCATGGCGATCTGTGTATCGAGGTCGTCTGGAGTGCCGATCAAGACGCCCGCTCCAGCGTCGGCGCCCTGGGGCAGTCGTTCCTCGAGGCGGTACCCTTCGAGACGATTCTGGTAGAAGAGCAGTAGCTTCAGATCGGCCGCGACCAGGCGATCGCCGTCCGCCCGAACCGCCGGTCGTGTGTGGTGTTGGCCGAAGATGCTCAGTGCGGTATCGACGACATCGGTGGCCGATCCTCGATCGCTATTCGAGAACAGACGCACACCGCCGCGATCGCGCAGCTCTCGCAGAAGCTCTCGCAACGAGTCGACGTCCTCCTCCACCCGCGATCGCGACACCGAAAGCGTTCCATCACGGCGCAAGAAACGGTACAGATCTTCGTCTCGAAAGCGAGATCGAACCCGCTGGTAGATCGCGCGGGCGAGAAGGTGGGTCGGAAGAACCGTGTTGTCTTTGTGGAAGATCTCGACCAGGCGCTCCCCGAGCAGGCGCGTGTACTCCTGGTCCCTCGCGGGATCTTCGCTGAGCTCGCCATCGATCGTGAAGTAGCTCGCCAGGTCGACCGGTCTTCCACGTGGATCGCGGGAGCGGCCGGCGGAATCCACTTCGTTGCCCAGCAGATCGATCGGGGCGCCGAAGTGCAAATGCAAACTCGAATCGATGCGTAGAAGATGGAAGAGAAACGCGGCGATCTTGCCCAGGCGTGTGGATTCGTCGTCGGTAATAATGAAGCGCTGCTGCCCCTCTCGCTTCAGATGCTCATCGATCAGTGTCTCTGCCTCGAGCACGAGTGCGTAGCTCAGCGTCACCGGCACGATCAAGATGGGAGCGGAGGGGATATTCTGTTTCAATCTCGCGACCTGGGCGGGGAAGGCCGTTCCGAGCAATCCCAACTTCAACTGTTGCTCGATGACGTTGCTCCTCGACCGGGTGCCGCCGGGAAAAAAAAGCGAGTGGTAGCCGCGCTCGAGCAACACTTGCGAGTAGTTCTTCAGTGTCTCTTTGTAGAGCCGGAAGCGCAGCCGGCGATCGACGCGGTAGGCGCCGAGATTGTGCATGAAGAATGTGAATGCGCGATTGCTGAAGAGGTTCTTGCCGGCTCCATAAGTGACCGGCGGCAATCTCAGATCGTAAAGCGCCCAGCCCAAGACCAGCGAGTCTAGATTCGAGGAGTGGGTGGGGACGAAAATGAGCGTCGACTTCTCCGCCAGGCCGCGTAGATTCTCGATGTCGCCTCCCACGCTCGCGCGCGTGCGCAACCCGCGAAACATTCGCAGCTTGCGATCGAGGCTTCCGGCGTTGAGCAGCGCCGCCAAGACGACCGGTAGAATGCGCCCGGCGAACCCGTAGACTCGGGGGTTGAAATTGCCCGCGATGTCGCGTGTGTGATAGCGAATCAGCTTCCATGCCTGATTCTCGATCCAGTGCCGATCCCGCCGGGGCAGTTGGCGGCGCAGAGCGAGCCACCGGGCGAGCTGCCGCTTCCCTTGCCGCGTTTTCACCCGCTCGTAGCGGGCGACCTCGTTGAAAACCGCGTCGTTGAGCAGGAACTCGAGGCTGCCACGGTCGTCGGTCTCCGATACGGAGCCCATGACACGACGCTCGACCTCGGCGATGATGGCGGCACGCTCGTCGTTGAAGTCGAAGAGTCGAGAGCCGGGTGGGCGTCTGGAGCGCATCCTTCACCAACTTCCTGCTGTGATCGGGTGCGTGGAGATGACTCGCGGTGGGCGTGTCAGAAGAACCTGCAGCAACGCGCGCAGATCCCGAAATCCACGGATCGATAGGCCTCGCGCAGCCGCGCCATCTTATCGGTCTTCCAAGGATGCGGCCAGGGCGCTTCGGTGATGTGGCCGAGATCGGCGTCGGGAAAGTCGGGGCAGGCGACGATCGAACCGTCCGGCTCGATCGAGATCTCTTCACCCAAGGCGAGGCAGCGACCGCGCTTGCGGCTGACAATGGCAAAGGGATCGGCGAAGTAGCGCCGGAAGGTCTCGGCGCCTATCAGACGGTAGGGGAACATATGGACCCGCCCCGGCAGCAAGGCGAGCGTGGCTTCGACCTGCTCGGCCAGAAGATCGGGCTCGATGCCGGAGTAGGAGCGCTGGAAGTGCTTCCAGCGGTCGGCGGTAGTGCCTGGACCCAGAGCTCGTGCGAGCGCGGCCTCGTAGAGGGCGCCGGCCGCCGCGTTCGTGAATGTGGGGAGCTGCAAGGTGATCTGGTGGAATCCGGCGGCATCGAGGATTCGGGCGGTTTCTTCGATGTGGCCCTGATTGAGCTCGCTGATAGTGAGATTGGCAACCAGGATCGATCGGTCGCGCTCTCGAAGTAGGTCGACGCCGGCCATTACGCGGTCGAAAAGCCCCTCGAAGCCGCGGATTCGATCGTGAATTCGGGGCGGACCGTCGATTGAGACGATCCACTCGTCCACCGGCGGAAGTGAGGCCGCGCGCTCCGGCAGACGGGATCCCGAAGTACCCAAAACGACCCTAAACCCCCGATTTCGGAGAACCGCGATCAGCCCCGCGAGGTCGGCATGGAGCAAAGGCTCGCCACCCCAGATGTAGGCCCGTCCGCCGCTCGACCGGGTTCGGGTGCGCAAGTAGTAGTCGAGATCGGCCGCGGCCAGCTCGCTACGATCCGCCGCCTCACCTCGCCGCCGCTCCGCCTGACCGCACATGGCGCAGTCGAGGTCGCAACGATCGGTGACGCGCAGGTTCAGCTTCGGAGGAGGGTCGGTGACTCGGATCTCGC
>CAZFNT010000359.1:4604-4829 GCA_964520315.1 uncultured Gemmatimonadota bacterium | reverse complement strand
GATCGCCTCCCGGGCCACTTCCAACTGGATCGCCGCCGCCTCCGCGTCGGTTTCTCGGGCGCCCAGCAGCAGCGCAAGGGCCGCCTTGTGATCACCATTCGCCCTGTGAAATCCCGCGACCCCCAAAAGTAGCGCCTGCTCTCCCAGCACCGAATCAATAGCGATCGATTTGTTGCCGAGGCTCACGCGAACACGCGATTGCACACTTTCTTGATTCGCGCACTC
>CAZFNT010000359.1:0-4594 GCA_964520315.1 uncultured Gemmatimonadota bacterium | reverse complement strand
CTCAAGAAAAAAGTCGTGAACGAGTCGAGGTAAGTCTGACGCTGCCGCACAAAGTGCGTCTGCGGGCGAGGAACCGGATCGGCCGCACTCCGCTCGCGGATTCGTCTGGCGCGCCGCGCTCTCTCCGCCCGGCGAATTGCCACGTCCGATGGCGCCAGATCGCGCTGACTCGGCAACTCCGATCGCAGAGTGGAGTAGATCGATCGCGCGAGCAGGCCAGCTCCTAGCTCTGTCAAGTGCACGTCGTCGTAGAAGAGAACATCATAGCGATGCTGTATTAGTGCATCAATCGATTCGACTACGGGGCGGTCGCGGTCGGCACCAACCCCACGCATGATCTGGTAGTAGTTGTCGAGATCGGGATGGTCGTAGTAGAAGTTGTATGTTGGCTCCGGAATGAAAACGATGTCGAAGCCAACGCTGTCCGCGAGAGCGCAGAAGGCGTTCAAATTCTCCTCGAAATCCCGGGGCGGAACTCGCGAAGGGCGGGGATCCGGTGGAAGATCATCGTCGATCTCGTCTTCGGTGAGAGCGATCGGTGGCGGGCCGACATCTTCCGAATCGATCATGCCTGTGAGCGTCGCGACGAGCCCCATGTAGAGCCGAGAGTGGTGCAAGAGATCTTGAATCGATGTCACCCAGCGGCTTTGGTCGGTGCTGGTCTTCGCCCAATGTTCTCGGTACGGAACGCCAACTTCCGATGGAACTTTATCGTTGTGAGCAAAATCGATGGTAACGATGTCGGGAGAGAGCCTGAGCAGGTCTCTGCGGAGGTTCCTCAGTGCTTGAAAAGTCGTATAGCCCGACACACCCGCGTTCAAGACCTCGTAGTGACGATCGGAGCCTGCATTCAGAAGATCCTCGAGCACCGCGGGATATGTGTCGTGAGAATCCGCGATGCCGTCTCCATAGGTGGATGAGCCTCCGAGGCAGAGCACACGTGTCGTTCCGTGGGGCTTGCGCAGGTCGATCTCGTGGCCACGAAAGCCGAATGAGTTGATGTACGATTCCCACACTCGGCTGCCAGGTTCCATGTGCCAAAAGAGGAAGCGGTCTTTGACGTATCCCCCGGCGTAGGTCGCGTTCCACTTCGTGGCGAAAGAAGTGTCTCTGACGTAGCTCTCCAAACCGATCACGACGGCGAGAAGATGGAGCATCAGGAGCCCCTGGGCCGCCTTCAGATGGTGCTGGCGGTGCAACACGTGCCCGAAAGCGACTATCGCGGCCGCCAATGGGCCCGCACCAACCCAGGCCGCGCTCCAGCCCAGAGCTCCTCCGATGGTTCCAAACACCGCCAAGGCGAGTGCTGCCATCGTCGCCGAACGGCCCGACACCAGGAATCGGTCTACTCCATCGTCCAACAGGCCGATGGCGACGATCCATAGTCCGAGTCCGGCGAGCCAGAGGCCGGCCAGGAGTCCGATCCTCGTAAACCGAAGTGGTGGCGCCTCGGAAGTGTGTAGCGGCGTGGCCGTAAACCCACGCACGCGGACCGATCCCTCGATCGGTACGAGCCCGGTCTCGCCCCACGGGTAATCGAAGTCCTTGAATCGATCCACCACGACATCATCGATGTAGGCTACATGCTCTCCGTGCTGAGAGACCAGACGCAGGTGGATCCACTGATCGGCGGGCGCAACAAAAGCCTGGTCGCGCCGGTTGAGCCCCGTGCTTTTCACGAAGCCACAGGGCAGCCCCTCGCGTGCGCTGATCCGAAGAGCGTACCAGTCGAACGCCTTGCGGCCGACCAGACCGTAGTCGGATTGAACTTGGATGTCTCTCTCTCTGCGATGGAAGAAGACCTCGGCCACGCCCCCCGGCTCCAGCTTCAGGTCGGTCTCAATCCGTTCGTTCCTGAACAGGCTACCTTCGAGAAAAAGCACGTCACCAGCGACGAGGCTCTGCCTAGAGGGATTCCTGATGGCGTACTCGACCGGATTCCAACCCTCCGGCAACGGAGCCGAGCGAGGTCGATCGACCTTCTCCCTGGCCAGCGCCGCTACCAGGATAGCCAACACCGCCACGGCGAGGCGCACGGCCCAGAGCCGCGCCGCCCCCCTTACCACAGGCTCCTGAATACGCGGATGTCGCCAGTCTCACGACTCCGCATGACGATCTGTATCTTCCTGATCATCGTCTCGGGCAGAAACCCCGCACGCAAACCGAAGCTGCCATCGACGAGTTCTTCGTCGCTCCACGCAAGCGCCCGCCGGCCATCGATCTCGCCGGTCAGGCCGGTCCCATCGAGACGCAGAGTGACCCTGACCCATTCCCCCTCGGTCAGCAGAAGATCGCACGCCTCGACTCTCTGCGCACGCCCTCCCTCGTAGTAGACGAGGGCCGAGGGCATCTCTTTCGGAACCGAAACCCGCAAGCAGTAGTAGGAGTTGACCCGGCGACGCACCATCAGGTCGATGTACGACTCGAGACCGACCGGGAGCACTTCGACGCTGAGTTCCAGAAGCTCCCGCTCGTTGTCCTCCGGAGACTCGAAGATCAGCTCATTGAAGAAGGCGAGAGTGAAGCCATCGCCAGAGACCTCCTGCTCCTGGAAGAGCTCGGCGTAGTTCATCGTCGGAGACGAAAGACGGCGCCAATGCTCGCGGTCCAGCCCATCGAGCACTACGACCTCGGCACCGGGCGGCAGAAGTGCCGGGGCAGGACCTTCCTGGGCCGGCGCAGTGCCTTGGGCGATGGCGAGCACACCGATCCACAGCGGCTCGAGCCAGCGGAATGAGTTGCGGGGTCTGGGAAGTAGGGATTGCATCGGCTGTGCGCTTGGTCTGAGAGGCTCAACAGTTTCCAATGAACTACCGGTGATTTCAACCCAGCTGGGAGATGGCCCCATCGACTATCATCGGCGTTGTGACGAATCGGCGCCTCCTCCGCACCGCCGCCCGCTGGGCGAGACGCATCGGACCGATGATCCTGGGCGGGGTACTGGCCGCTCTCGGTGTGTGGTCCGCCTTTCCCGGGATCGAGGCCGGAGGCTACGAAGGGCTCGATTGGGTGTTCGCGCCGGGGGCGGACCGCCGGTCGATGCCGGCATTCGGCGACCAGGCGATCGGTTTCGTGGAGTCGCGCATCGGCGGCGGCCGAGCGACCTGGCATCTCGCGTCGCTGGCATCCTACGCGGTGGCCACCGCTACGATCGGCGTCCTGGCCAGAGCCCTGACGCGCCGGAGCGCCGCGGGCTGGATCGGCCTCGTCGTGTTCGCGAGTCATCCGGCGATCTGGGACTGGAGCTCGCGCATCGGGGGCGTTGCCCTCCTGCTGGGCGTAGCCCTCGTGGGGTGCGGATGGATCGGCTGGATCGCGATCATGCGCGCGCGGTGGAGCGGGGCAACGCAAGTCGCGGAATGGGTGCCGCTCCCTTTGCTGGGCGTTGGGCTCATGCTGCTTTGGCGGGCTCCGGACCCGTCGGTCTCATACTGGGACTCGGTCGCGGGACCAATGGGAGCCGCCGGCCTGGCTCTCGCCGTGGCGGGATTTGCCGGAGCCTCGGACTCCTTGAAGAGCTGGGCTCTCGCGGCAGCTGCAATTCTGGCGATCCGCCTTGTCTCACCGATCGATGTCTCCGAAGGGATCGATGCCCGCCGAGTGCAGGGCCGAGCGCTCGACGACCTGCGCAGACTCCACGATGACATCCCTGATGGTGCCAGAATCTACGTCTTCGACGCGCCGCCGTCGATACTGGGGGCGGTTCGATATCATGCGCGCTATTTGGCGCCCCGATCGATCGAGGCTGTGCCCATGGGGCGCGACCTCGAACTCCCAGACGGAACCGTCTTCGATCTTCGAGACGTAGCAAGGCGACGTGTCGATCGCGTGTTCGCCTGGGAAGCTGACGCGAGTCGCCTGTGCGATCTCACGGCGACATTGCCAGAGCTGTGCAGGGCGATCTTCCTGGCGCCACGGATGGCCCGGGCGGCGGTCATTCCCGCCGAGCTGGCGCTGGTGGCCGATCCCGTGGCGATGAGCGAGATCCCGGAGCGAGGATCACTCGCGCGCGCAATCTCGGCCGGAAGAGAGCGCGGTGTGACGCTCGCCGGAGAGACAATCGGTGTATGGACCGGAAACCTCGATCTTCTGCCTCCGCACATCGGAAAAGTGATGCTCAGAGTGCGAAGTCCGAGACCGGGTTTCAGCACGACGGGATCGCTCTTCTGGACTACCGACAGCAAGCCCGTTCCGAGCATGGAGAACCGGATCCGATTCCACTCGGAAGGTCGCAGTACGGTTGCCCTTCCGGTAGGTCGATCCCTTCGTTGGCTTGCCGGGGGCGTGGTGCGTGGCCTCGGTGTAGTCTTCGATACGGTCGATGATACTCTCTCCATACCCCCACTTCTTCTCGTCCCAGCCGTGGCCCGTCCCGCTCAGGACGATCAGATTCCCATGGTCTCGATTCCCGCCGGCGTGCTCCTGCGCGGGAGCTCCCCCGATCTCAGCGAGCGCGATGCGAGTGAGCTGGAGCTCAAGCCGATCCACGTGCCGAGCTTCTCCATCGACGCCTATCCCTACCCAGGCCGACCGGGCGTCTACCCCCGCATCGACGTCACCCTGGAAGAAGCTCGCTACCTTTGTCGTCTGCAAG
>CAZFNT010000358.1:0-4831 GCA_964520315.1 uncultured Gemmatimonadota bacterium | reverse complement strand
GGTGACGCGATCCGATACGGCGTCAAGCCGATGAACTGTCCCGGCCACGCTCTTCTCTTCGGCATGACCCGTCGAAGCTATCGCGATCTACCAATGCGGATCGCCGACTTCGGAAGGTTGCATCGATACGAACGTAGCGGTGTCATGCACGGCCTGGCGCGCGTCCGCAGCTTCTCTCAGGACGACGCTCATATCTTCTGTTCCCTCGACCAGATCCAGGCGGAGATTTCCGGGTTTCTCGATCTGGTGAACGAGGTGTATCGAGACTTCGGATTCAGCGACGTTCGAATCAAGATCGCCACGCGTCCCGAGGAGCGGCTGGGTAGCGACGAAGTTTGGGACACCGCGGAGAACGCTCTCGAAGAGGCGACCAAGAGCCAGGGATTGCCTTATGGGATCGCCGAAGGCGAAGGGGTCTTCTACGGGCCGAAGATCGAGTTCCATCTCAACGACGCGATCGGGCGCTCCTGGCAGCTCGGCACGATACAGGCCGACTTCAATCTGCCGGAACGATTCGATCTCTCGTATGTGGATCGGGAGAGCACATCTCAGCGGCCGGTGATGCTGCACAGGGCGGTGTTCGGTTCGATCGAGCGTTTCTACGGAGTGCTGATCGAGCATGTCGCGGGCGCATTCCCGACCTGGCTCGCGCCGGAGCAGGTGGCGGTGCTGCCGATCACCGATGCGGCGGCGGAGTATGCCGAGCAGGTTCGCCGTCGCTGTAAGGAGGCGGGGCTGCGCGTGCGCCTCGATGGGCGAAACGAGAAGATCGGACTCAAGATCCGCGAGTCGGAGAAGGCCAAGGTGCCCTTCATGTTCGTGATCGGCGAACGAGAGGCCGCCGGCGACGAAGTGTCGGTGCGCAGGCGCGGCCGGCGGGATTTGGGCGCGAAGCCAGTCGGCGAGGCGATCGAGCTGGTGCTCGATGCGGTGAGGTCGAAGGCGGGGGACTGATCGGAGACGAAGGTTGTTCCGGGGGAGCCCCGGCGCCTCGTTTCTTCGTGGGTGACGGCCGCTGGAGATTGCGTCGCACCCGCGGGCGGGGGCCCGAAATCGCGTATCGCCTCCCATCTTAAGGACAACACCAAACTCCCTGTCGAATGGAGCTATCCTTGAATTATGGGATCCGAGAGCCGTCCGATGCGAGCCGCTTTTGCCGTAGCGGTGGCACTTTCCCTCGGGATGGCCGCCGGAGAAACGATCGGCTTCAATGCGGGTGGGACCGCTTCTCTTTTGGCCTCGGATGGGATCGAGTATCTGGCCGAGGAGAGTTGGGGGCCAGGTGCCGATGGGGGTTTCGTCGGGGGGGAGGCGGTCGCCGATGTCCACAAGATTTTCTTCGTGGACGGAGAGGAGGGCGATCGTCCGCTCTACGGCGTGTTTCGCGAGGGCGCGCATCTGTGGCGATTCGCGGTGGAGCCGGGTCTCTTCGAGCTGACGATGCGATTCAACGAGACCGAGGCGGACGGACGCGGCATTCGGCGAATGGCGATTCTGGTCGATCAAGACACCCTGCTGGTCGATTTGGACATCTTTGCGCTGGTCGGCAAGGAGCGTGCTCTGAACGTGCGCCGAGTGGTGTTCGCGGCGGCGGATTCGATCGAGATTTCGTTCGCGGTGCACGAAGCGTCGATATTGCCGCCCAGGGTGTCGGCGATTGCGCTGAGATCGCTTCCCGCCGAAACTCCGCCGCCGCTCGAGGCTCCGATCGGCCTTGAGCTCCACGCCGGGGACGATCATGCGTTGCTCACTTGGCGGCCGGCCGATCCGGTCGGGCTCGATCGATACGAGGTCTGGACCTCGAGACGGGGAAGGGTCTTCTCCCACTCGCTCGAGGCCCTGCCTTCGACGATTCGCTACTTGCCGTGGATCCGCCTGCCGGCCGATCCGGGCCTGAGTTATCGCGTGCGGGCGCTCGATGCGGGCGGGAATCCAGGGGCCGTCGCGAGGGTGGCCGGGATCGCGCCGCGTAATCCGGGGCCTCTCGCTCAGTGGGAGCTGTGGATCGACGAGAGCGATCTGCGCGCGATGGAACGTGCGCTCCCGGAGAAGATCGATCGCAATGGGATTCTCGTCGTCGAAGGCGTGGCACGCGCCGGTTCCGTGCAGTTCCGTGGAACCGGTAGTCTGCGACAACCAAAGAAGTCGTGGAAGCTGCGCATCGACGAGGGTGAACCGGTGCGTGAGTCCGCGGTCGTCAATATGACGGCGAATTTCAATGATGCCGCGTTGTTGCGGGAGCCCTTGGCCCACCGGCTGATGGTCGATTGCGGGATCGCGGCCTACCGAGTCGATCCTTTATCGCTCTCGCTGAACGGAACTCCCGCGGGAGTCTACGAACATGTCGAGGAGGCCGACGAGAGCTATCTGGAGAGGATCGGACTCGACCCCACGGGGCGCTCCTACAAGGTCGAGGCGGGGCTCTTTCCTTTGGTGGACGAGGCCGCCTATATCGTGGGTTTCGAGAATACGCAGACCGACGATTGGAGCCGCCGCGACGTGATCGAGCTGGTGCAGGATTTGAACAGACTCCAGGGGCCGGAGCTGGAAACTTGGCTGCGGTCCACCTTCGATATCGACACGCTGATCGACTGGTACGCGCTACAGGTGTTTCTGGGGAACAACGATTTCGCGATGCGCAACCAGATCTTGCACCGCGATCGGCTCGGCGGGGTGTGGAGAGTGTTGCCGTGGGATGTCGAAGGAATGTTGTACGAACATGGTCCGCCGGCCGATTTCACGACCTCGGCCGCGCCCGACGCCAGAGGCGAATACAACGCACTCGCCGATCGGCTATTGGAACCTCGGTCGCTCCGGCGTCGTTATCTGCGGCGGCTCGAGATGCTGCTCGATGGCCCGCTCGCGACCGACCGCACTGTGTCCGTGCTCGACTCGCTCGCCGATCTGATCGTGGGCGACGGGTTTCTCGACACCGATAAGATCGTGCGCGAGTCGGCGGAGCTCTATCGCTGGCAGACGGAGGAGATGAGACAGATCTTGGCCGGACGGGAAGCAACACTTCGGGCGTCGATCGCCGAGCTGATGCCGAATCGGTGGGTCGATCTGGCGCTGAACGAGATCGCGCGCCCGGGGAGTACGATCGTCGAGCTGCACCACCGTGGCGTTGAGCCGTTGGATCTCGACGGGGTCTACCTCAGCGACGACCCGGATGATTTGTACCGATGGCCTGTTCCAGCGATGACTTTGGAAGAGGGAGAGCGCACAACCGTCGGGCTGGCCGGGGAACAGGAGGGCTGGCTCTTCTTGGTGGCGCCGGACGGCGTGGGGATCATCGACAGTGTGCATTTTGGGAATTACTCGGAGCAAGCTGTGGTCGGCCGCTATCCGGATGGGTCGGGGCGGATGCGTGTGTTGAGGGCGGCGACGCCGGGAGGGGAGAACTGGTGGGATCCACCGCTCTTGCTGGGGCTCTCGGTCGACGATCCCCATGTCGCGCCGGGCGAAACGATGGAGCTGACCGCGACGGTGAGGGCGACATGGCGCCAGGAGATCGCAGCGACGCTGAGGATCGAGGCCACGGGAGCCGGAGGTGTGTGGCTTCCCGTGCCCTTCTCGATCGACGTCGAGCTCGGGCCCCCGGACGCCTGGTGGATCACCGGCGGCCGATACGATCTGATCCTGAGCGCGTTCGAGAGAGACGATCCCGTCGCCAGCGAGTCGATCCCGATCTATGTAGACACCGGCTCGGTCGAGACACTCGTGATCAACGAGCTCTGCGCCTGGAACGTGGGGGTTGTGGCCGACGAGCGCGGGGAGTACGACGATTGGGTGGAGATCTTCAACCCAACCGCCGCCCCGCTCACGACTACCGGTCTATTTCTGAGCGACGATCTGGAGGACGACCCCCTGCGCTGGGCTCTACCCGAACGGATTCTGGCTCCTGGCGAAGTCTTGCTTCTCTGGCTCGACGGCGACACCGATCAAGGAGAGCTCCACGCTCCTTTCAGGCTGGCGCGCGAGGGAGAAGAGCTGGCGTTGGTTCGCGACCCGGGCGAGGGGCCGATCGACTGGATCGTGTTCGGCTATCAGGAGAGGGACTGGAGCCTCGCGCGCGTGCCGGCCGGCCAGCCGACCTGGGAGCCGACCGACGAACCGACGCCCGGTGCGTATTGAGATTTCCCTCGACATGTGACGGGGCCCGCCCCTAACCTCTCCTATTCGTCGCGACCTATCTAATCCAGCGACGTTGCCGAAAACTGAACAAAGAGGCGGGCGCGGATCCGCTCACCTGCGAGTTCTGAGGACTTCGTGGGTTCCATCGCCGCGGCTTCGGTCGCGGGTATCGGGCGGTCCGCGTTCTATCGCGATTCGCCCTCTTTTTTTGCATTCCCGAACTTCCGGAATAGGCCACAAGGAGGCCAACCATCAGACGACGCCCCCGACCGATGCAGCCACCCCGCAAGGACGATATGCGGGTCAACCACCGCATTCGAATACCTGAGATTCGGGTCATAGGTCCCGAGGGAGAGCAGTTGGGAGTTATGGACACGCGCGATGCGCTGACGCTCGCCGAGGAGAATGGGTTGGATCTAGTCGAGGTTGCTTCCACGGCTCGGCCGCCGGTTTGCCGGGTCATGGACTACGGGAAGTACAAGTTCGAGCAGGCGAAGAAGACCCGAGAAGCCAAGGCTAAGCAGCACCGGACCAAGGTCAAGGAAGTGAAGATGAAGCTGAAGATCTCGTCTCACGACTACGACTTCAAGGTGCGCCACGCGAAGCAGTTCCTCGAAGAGGGGAACAAGGTGAAGTTCCGCATCATTTTTCGTGGGCGCGAACTCTCCAGACCCGAGCGGGGACGGGAGCTGGCGGA
>CAZFNT010000357.1:0-4834 GCA_964520315.1 uncultured Gemmatimonadota bacterium | reverse complement strand
GTCGGAATGGTCATTTTCCTGATCCTGGTGATCATTCAGTTCGTAGTAATCACCAAAGGCTCCGGACGGATCGCCGAGGTCGCCGCTCGCTTCACTCTCGACGCCATGCCCGGCAAGCAGATGGCGATCGATGCCGACCTGAACGCCGGATTGCTGGATGAAGCCCAGGCCCGTCACCGCCGCGAGGAGATCGCTTCCGAAGCCGACTTCTACGGCGCGATGGACGGCGCGAGCAAGTTCGTCCGGGGCGACGCGATCGCGGGCATCATCATCACTCTGATCAATATCGTCGGCGGATTCGTCATCGGTGTCGCGCAGCTCGGCATGACGGTCGGTGACTCGATGGCCACTTACACCGTCCTGACGGTCGGTGACGGGCTGGTTTCGCAGATACCCGCCCTGCTGATCTCGACCGCCGCGGGCATCATCGTGACACGGGCGGGCACCCAGGAGAATCTCGGACGCGATCTAGCGCGACAAGTCCTGGTTCAGCCCAGAGCCATGATCCTGGCCGCGTCGATTCTGGTGATCTTAGCGCTGATCCCGGGACTGCCCACGATGCCCTTCCTCATACTCGCGACCATCACGGGCGTCGTGGGTCTGGCGGGTTCGCGAGCGGCCGCGGAGATCGACGAGACCACGCCTGAACCGAGTGCAACGCCCCCCGGACCGGCGAGTGCACCGGCCGCCGAGGAGGCGGAGAGGATCGAAGACCTGCTGCACATCGATCCGATGGAGCTCGAGATCGGCTATGGCTTGATCCCCCTCGTCGATTCGGAGAAGGGCGGCGATCTGCTCTCGAGGATCACATTGATCCGGCGACAGTGCGCCGTGGAGCTGGGAATCGTCGTTCCTCTGGTTCGAATCCGAGACAACATGCAGCTCCAGTCGAACCAATACTCCATAAAGATCCGCGGCGAAGAGGTGGCGGGGGGAACGGTGCTGGTCGGGCAGCTCATGGCTCTCGACCCGGGCATCGCGACCGACAAGCTCGAAGGGGTGCCGACGACCGAGCCGGTCTTCGGACTGCCAGCTTCTTGGATTCCTCAGAGCCGTCGAGACAAGGCCGAGGCGACCGGCCATACGGTCATCGAGGTTCCAGCGGTCATCGCGACACATCTCACCGAGACGATCAAGGACCACGCCGCCCGACTGGTTGGGCGTCAGGAAGTGCGATCGCTGATCGACTCGCTGAAGAAGGACTCCCCGGCACTGGTCGAGGATCTGGTCCCGGAGCCGGTTGGACACGGCACGCTTCAGCGGGTTCTTCATGGCCTGCTCGAAGAGCGAGTGCCGGTTCGCGATCTGGGTTCGATCTTGGAAGCCGCCGCGGAGGCACTCACCGCCGGGGGCGACGCCGAAGGTGTGCTGGAACATGTCCGCCAACGGCTCGGGCGCACGATCTGCCGCCTCTACACCAGCGAAGGAGCCCTGGATATCGTCACCCTCGACCCCGGACTCGAGCAGATGCTCTCCCGCTCCCTCAAGGAGATCCAAGGCCGGCGCGCGATCGTGCTCGACCCATCCGGCGCGGCGCGCGTCTCGCGGGCGATCGCTGCCACCATGGAAGAGGTCATCTCTTCGGGCAACCAGCCGATCATCCTGACATCCGGTGCGTTGCGCCCGGCTCTTCGCCGCATGCTCGCACCGATCGTTCCCCACGTGGTGGTGCTCTCCTATCTGGAAGTACCGCCGACCACCGAGGTGAACTGCATCGGCACGGTGCAGCTCGCCGACGAGCCGGCCGGCGCGCCACGATGAGGAGGGACAGACCGAGATGAGGATCCTGACCATCCGCGGCCGCTCCATGAAGGAGGCGCTCGACCGAGTGCGCCGCGAAGCCGGAGAGGATGCCGTCATCCTCTCGACCGGAACCTCACTCGGTGGCGAATGCGAGGTCTCGATCGCCGTCGAGAGGCCGAGCGCGGCCCGCACCCCGAGTGGTCGCCGCGCTCCCACCACGCAAGCAAAGCCCACTCAGCGATCGACCGCGCCGGAGCGGACCGTGGACGACGTTCATCGCCGTCTCGACGTGCTCGAGAGCTTCATCCGTTTCAAAGTACCCCACGAGTCCCCCATCTTCACGCGCTTGCTCGATGCGGGAGTAGAAGAGTCGCTCGTGCGCCGCATCGCCGAAAGCTGCGCCGCGGTGACCGACCGAGAGACCGAAGCGCATGTCCGGCGGAAGATCGCTCGCCTCCTCGAGAAGATCGATCCCCTGAAGGTCGCCGAAGGCGCCAATGATGTCGTGGCCTTCGTCGGCCCGACCGGCGCGGGAAAGACCACCACGATCGCCAAACTCGCCGCGCGTTTCTCGTTGTCGCAGCGTAAGCGCGTCGGCTTGATCACCGAGGACACGCAGCGGATCGCCGCCGTCCAGCAACTTCGAACCTACGCACGCATTCTCGACCTACCCTTGCGCACGCTGGCCCGCCCCCAAGACGCGGCTTCCGCCCTCGCGGCCCTAGCCGACCGAGACATCATCCTGGTCGATACCAGCGGGATCGGGGGGCGGAGCACCGATCGGGTGGGAACCCTCCGTGGCATCTTGGACGCCCTGGGCACGCGCGAGGTGATCCTCACCATCGCCGCCACGGCTTCGGCATCCGATGTCAGAGCCGCCGCGAAGAGGCTCGAGGCACTGCATCCATCCAGAATCGTGGTCACCAAGATCGACGAGACCGTCCGCCCGGGTGTCTTGCTCACCTGCGCGGATCTCGGTCTGCCCTTTAGTCACTTGACCCACGGACAGGCCGTGCCCGACGACATCGCGCCGGCACGAGCGGACCGTCTCGTGGCCGAGATCTTGGGGGAGGCCGATGTTGTCTGAGCGAGAGCGGATGAGCGAGGCGCGGGTGGCCGCGGTGATCAGTGGCAAGGGCGGCGTGGGCAAAACCTCGCTCGCGGTCAACTTCGCGTTCGCCTCTGCCAAGCGGGGGGCCCGCACGCTTCTGGTGGACTGCGATTTCTGCTTCGCCAACGTCGACGTGTTGCTCGGGCTCACCCCTCACCCGGAGACCGATTCGGCTCTCATCGGTAGCGGAGATGTGTCGCTGGAAAAAACGATTCTCGATGCGCCCCATGGTCTGCAGCTTCTACCCGGCCCGAGGGCGAACCTCCCCCTCGCCCAGCTCTCGGACATCGGCGCGCAGGGCCTGGTTCAGCGCATCGACGCTTTACGCTTGGGCCGCGATCTGCTCATTTGCGACACCGGCCCGGGCCTTGCGGCTACAACCCTCAACGTAGCCCGAAAGGCAGAGATCGTGCTGCTGATCGTAACCGCCGAGCCCACCGCATTCACCGACGCCTACGGCATGTTGAAAGTGTTGCGGGATCGAGATCTAGCCGGATCGGTTCAGATCGTGATCAACCGAGCAAGCGATAGATCCGACGCCGAATCGATCGCGGATCGCTTCCGGCGCGTGTCGACTCGCTTCCTCGGGATCTCCCCTCCGATCTTGGGCTGGGTTCCGGACGACCCGCTCGTCGCCGGATCCGCCCGCGCGCAGAGCGCATTCCTTCTCGAACACCCTCGTGCTCCAGCCAGCAAGGCTGTGCGCGATATCGCAGGTCGGTTCGTGGCGTCTCTTCCCGCTCGCGACTCGGGCCATATCACCGCCGACAACAAGACTCAAAGTGTAGCACCATGAAACACCAAGAGCTCTGGACCGAATACCGGGACAGCCGAGCCACCGATGTTCGAAACAGATTGATCGAGTGCTACATGTCGCTCGTTGGATACATCGCGTCGAAGACCGCCGCGAGTTTGCCGCCACATGTCGAGGTCTCAGATCTCGAAAGCGTCGGAATCCTCGGACTTATGAACGCCATCGAGCGTTTCGATCCCGACAAGGGGATCGCCTTCGAGACTTTTGCCAAGATGCGAGTGTACGGAGCGATCATGGATGAGCTTCGCTCGCTGGATTGGATTCCCCGCTCGATTCGGCAGAAGACGAAGAAGATCGAGAGGGCATGCAGGGTACTAGACCAGAAGCTCGGGCGAACGGCGACAAATACAGAGATCGCCGAACATCTGGAAGTGAGCATTCCAGAGTTCAACAAGATGGTCAGGGAGGTGTCGAGCACGACTGTTCTCTCTCTGGAGCAGATCTACTCGAACGACGGCGGCAGCGGAACGATGACGTTGATGGACGTTCTCGAGTCGAGCACTTCGTCGAATCCTCTCGACTCGCTTCAATCCGAGGAACTGCGCGATGAGCTCGCGCGCACGATCGACCGTCTGCCGGAGAAAGAGAAGCTGATATTGGCGCTCTACTACTACGAGGAACTCACTCTCAAGGAGATCGGACGAATCTTGAGTCTCTCTGAATCTCGCATCTCCCAGATCCACACAAAGACAATCATGAAGCTCCGCGGCCGCATGGCGGAGCAGCGAGAGCGTGCGACGAACACAACGACAAGAACGTAGAAGGCGCTCCATGCGCTCGAACGGAGGGTAGAGCAATGACTCGCCCCATCAACACACAGAATTTGGTCAACCGCGTCGAGGCCGCGGTTCGAACGGTCGCGGAGCAGAATCAGAAATCGGGTGAGGCGATCCGCGCCTCTACCGAAGAGGCGGCCCGCGAAGCTCAGGCCAACACGAGCCGACCTACGGCAACCGAGAAGAGCGATTCGGCAGTGCTCGGCGAACGGGACGCGGAAGAGAAAAAAAGACACAAACGACGGCGACGGAAGAAAGACAACGAAGAGGAGATCGGTCTCGTGCTCTACGATGAAGGCTCATGCGCTCACGAAGCGACACCGGGAGAACCGGGCGCGCATGTGGATCTGGAAGCCTGAGGATGCGGCCGAATCTCGCTTGGCTCGCCTT
>CAZFNT010000356.1:0-4864 GCA_964520315.1 uncultured Gemmatimonadota bacterium | reverse complement strand
GGGGGCCTGGATCGAAGAGGCGCGTGGCGGATGAATGACGCGCCGCTCAGTGACGCGCGCCCGGTCGTGACGCGGCGCGAAGCACCACTGGGGCACGGATCTGCGCCTCCGGGCGACGGAATGCGGCTGGAATCTCGATTCGCCGGCGATCGACAGCGGTGCTCCGTGGCCGAAAGACCATCTGCCCGGCTGCCATGCGGGGCAGGGCACCGAACTCGCCGACATCGGCGCCTTCGGTGGGGAGGGAGCGCAGCGAAGCGTGGAGGCTGGGTGGACATATCGAGAACCAGGGTTGCAATGATCGGACGCGAGCAGAGACAAAAGCACGCCGCCCAGAACGAGACCGAGCCTGGCGGAGAGGGAGGGTGAAGGCGCGCCGGCGTTCAAGATGGAGATCCGGGGGTTGTGAGGAGCATGCGGGCGCGGCCGGTGCACGCCATCGAAGTGGGCAAGCGCAGAGCGCAGGATCCCCCATGCGCGCGTCAACCCGGCAGCCGCGACCGACTTTCGGCGGACGAATGAAGACCGTAGAAGATTCTGAGGCGACACGCGGAAGCGCTTCCTCGACCGCCAAGGCGACGCCGACTCCAAGGGCTGCGCTTCGTCGCCCGCTGGGCCGCCGGTGCTTCTGAACGCGTGCGCCGGAAGCACCGGCGCTTCGCACCTTTCCGATCTGCAGCCGCCGGAGTCGGCGTCGTTGGTGCGGTCGAAGGGGAGATCGGGCATGTCGCCTCCCCCTGGAACTCAAAACAAACAGGGCCGATGCGTGAGCGAATCTGGAGTAGATCCGCGCCCGACGAGTCGCGGGCCCCTCGGGTGACGCTGACCGCGTCCGCCGCTACTGAACGGTCCCATCCAGAGCGATGCTCTTGAGAGCCGGTTGGCCGGGCAGGGGCACAACGGCTTGTGTCGACACCGAACCAGGGGGCGCGGCTGTCGGAACGATCATGGTGAGTGTCGCTACCCCACCGGGGTTTGCCGCCGCCTCGCCGATCGGAATTACCGGTCCCAGCAAATCAAGGCGGGTGCCTTGCAGTCCCGGGAGGGTCTCACCGATCCCCTGGCCGTCGAAACCGGCACCGAAGTAGACACGCGCTCCCGGATCCAGACCGCTCACCCGCAGCGATGCGGAATCTCCCCGCGCAAAATCTGTCTGAGTCATCCAAAGTGGCGGCACCGGCCAAGTGTCGTTCAGCGACCACACCACCGCCGACCCCGCCCCCAGATCGAAATGATCGACCGTCACGAAGTTGGGAAGGTGGTTGGCGGGATTCCAAGCGCTGTGTCCCCAGCACTCCACCGCACGGTTGTGCAAGAGAGGATACTGGTTGACCAGCTTCGCCACGCCCCGGTCGGATCCGAGCGGGCTGGCGATCCAATGGTTGAAGATGAACAGATCGGCGCCCGGCGTGCCTCGCCCGTCTTCGCAGGTGAACTCCTCGATATTGGCGTATTCGAAAGGTAGCTCCCAGGCGTGGTCCCATACATAGTGATGCCAGGACAGAGTCGCCGCCGCGTCGTCGGTGAACACCATCAGGCGGGTTCCGGCGTTGATCATCTCGAGCAAGGTCGGCCAGGGAGCACCGATCGGATGCGCATAGACATGGTCGATCAGATCGGTATCGACGAACGAGGCCTCCGTGCGTTCCTCTGTCAAGTACGACTCGAATATGATCGTCACCACCTCGTTCGGGTTGGAGTCGAGGAACGATTTGATCTCCGTCAGAACCGGGCGCAACTTCTTCCTCCCCCATGGCCCACAGGTGCCGTGACAGAGATAGGCGCGTCCCAGATACTCGTGGGTATCGAGCATCAGAGCCCGCACGCCGCCCTCGAGCTGCCATGTGACGTTATTCAGTTGGTTGGGAGAGGGAACGATGAAGCCGTAGTCCCGGTTCGAATAAGCGTTGTGAGTCGTGAGGTGGGCCACCTCGTTGTAGGGTCGATCGCACAGGCGCGTGTCGCCGTTGCATGGATCGGCCGCCGCCGGCGTGCAGGCCGCCGCCAGCAGACAGATCAACCGATCGATCGTCGATTTCCTCGCCGCCATCGCTCGCTCCAGAAATCCGCCGCACTGCTCCGTCTCATCCATTGTATCGCCGTCTCCTCGGTCAGATCACGTGTTTTGCGAGTCGCGCAGACAGCCCCGAACGAAGCAGCCGTAGCTGTAGTCCCCCAGGCTCATCCAGGCGCTGATCCGATCGTGGCGCGAGGGCGAGGGGAAGACCCGAGCGATGATCTCGGCTTCGCTCGCCCCGCTCCGATGCAGCGAGCGCACCCGCTCGGCGGCTGTGTCGAGGCGGTCGGCCTTGCGGCGCAGACAGGCCTCGGGATGGTCGATCAGCTTGCCGTGGGCGTTCGCGATGCGGCGCGGCCCGAGATCCGCGAGGCTTCGTAGCGACGCCGCCAGCACACTCGGCTGCTCCCGCGGCATGGTCGGCGTCAGGCGTTCCGACAGAAAGAGGTCGCCGACCAGAGCGAGGCCGGAGTCGGGGTCGAAGAGGACCGTATGGGTCGCCGAATGTCCCGGCGTGCGGAGCGCCAGCAAGCTGCGGGAGCCGGTGTCGAGCTCGTCCGGCATCGGCTCGGGCACGTAGGGGGCGGGCCGTCCCCAGAAGAAGCGACGGTAGAGGGGCAGCCGGTCGAGCCCCTCGGTGGCGAGCAGCTCCGGCCGCGCCAGGTAGACCGGGCAGTCGTGGCGCGCCGCCAGGGGGCCGGCGTTGCCGGTGTGGTCCTCGTGATGGTGGGTCAGGGCGATCGCGCGCAACCGCCGTCCGGCGAGGAGGTCCAGAACCTCCCGGCGCTGGTGCCGATGACCTGTGTCGATCAGCAGCTCATCGACCAGAAAGAACTCGACGCGGAATCCGAGCAGGTCCAGAAGACTGTTGCTCAGTCGCACTCGGTGCACACCGGGAGCGAGCTGCTCGGAGTTGACGCGGGGCCGGTAGAGCAGGGATCGTGCGTGGGCGAACATCGGGTTACACTGTGGTGGATCGGCGCGCGTCGAGGCAAGCGCCGAGTGGGGGGCCGCGCGGATACGCGAAGGCCGGACGACCAGCATCACGCCATTCGATCGCCGGAGACGGCGGTTCCGCTTCCCGCACCCCTCGATCGATTCGCTCCGCCCGCGAGGAACGATGCCGTGAAGACCATCATTGCCCGACTGCTCGCCCTCTACTTGATCGCCGCCCCTGCCGCCCGCGGGGAGCGACTGACCGCTCCGGGATCCCACCTGAGGGACGCCGAGGGGCGCGCCGTCATCCTCCGGGGCATCAACATGATCAACAAAGGTCCGGACTACGTCCCGTGGCACGGACCGGAACAGTTCCGCAAGGTGCGCAGCTGGGGCATGAACTGCATCCGCCTGGGGATCCTGTGGGCGGGGGTCGAGCCGGAGCCCGGGGTCTACGACGACATCTACCTGGACCGCATGATCGAGCTGGCGGGCCAGATGGGGGAGGAGGGGCTCCACGTGATCCTCGACTTCCACCAGGACATCTACTCGGAATACTTCGGCGGCGATGGCGCGCCGGAATGGGCCGTCCGAGATGGCGGAATCCCTTACGATCCGCGCGACAGCTGGTTCATGAACTACTTCGAGCCCGCCGTGCAGCATGCATTTGGGGCCTTCTGGGCGGACGAATACGGGATCCAGGCCCGTTTTCACGAGATGATCGCCTACACGGCCAACCGTTTTCGCGACGAGCCCGCCGTCATCGGCATCGAGCTGATGAACGAGCCCTGGCCCGAGCCGATGGTCGGCATCCTCTTCGACCCCACCTACATGGAACCATTCCTGCGGCGCGGCCATGAGGCCGTCTCGTCCGCCGCCGCGGGACTCCTCACCTTCTGGGAACCCCGTGTTCTCACCAACTGGGGCTTCCCCTCCTACATCTCCAGCCACCCCGAGCACGACTGGGTCATGGCGCCCCACTACTACGACCCGGCCACCGAATCGGAGTGGGGGTATCCGGGCGTCGGAACGTTGATGACCCTGGCCATGACCCGGCGAGCGACCGAACGGGAACGAATGAAGGACCCGGTCTGGGTCGGTGAATACGGTTGCTCCTGGCAGATGCCCGGAGTGCGCGAGTATTACGAGGATCTCCAGGGACTATTCGATCAGTTCGCCTTCGGTTCAGCCTTCTGGGACTACACCCGTTCCGAGGAGGGGTGGGGAGTGGAGTACCCGGACGGGTCCGAGCTTCCGGTGGTGGACGTGCTCGTGCGTCCAGGCCCCGTGCGGACCGCCGGCACGCCCCTCTCCTTCGGCATCGTGCCCTTCACGCGGCGATGGAAATTCACCTGGACCGGCGGCAACGGCATCGACGCCCCGACAGAGATCTTCGTGCCCCTAGCCCGACACTATCCCGATGGATTCCGCGTGCGCTCGACCGATCTCCCCGGGACCTGGTCCTGGGAATGGAACGAGGAAGACGAGATCATGAGCGTCCGACACGACCAGTCGCGTCTGTCGCGAACGCTGACGATCGTTCCCAACTGACACCTCTCCCGCCGCCAGGTCTTCAAGAGACGCAAGCGCGGGTTGCGGCTTCACTCGTTCCGATCCCTCTCCTCGTCGAATGAACGCGACGGAGTTTTGAACCACTCTTCGGCCGCGGCACAGTTTACTTCCGAGAGTACGTAGGTGTACGGACCTCTCTCCCCGGATCGGTGAGTACCGAGCCGCGCCATCAGATCGTCCTTCCTCCAATGGTGTTTGCCGCCGACGGCAACGTGCGCTACCGCTTCAAGCGACCCTGGAGGAATGGCACGCTCCACGATCGCGTCGGCCGTCGTTATGAAGGACTCGGGTGCGCATGCGCCCCCCCACACGGCGGGGGCAATTCGGAGAATCCACCCC
>CAZFNT010000355.1:0-4867 GCA_964520315.1 uncultured Gemmatimonadota bacterium | reverse complement strand
GGCTGCAGTTCATGCTCGCCGACATGGCCACCCAAGTCGAAGCGGCGCGGCAGCTCGTCTACAGCGCGGCGCGGGCGATCGACGAGGGGCTGAAGAGCCCAGGGAAGATCGCCGCGATGTGCAAGGTGTTCGCCACCGACATGGCGATGCGCGTGACCACCGATGCCGTTCAGATCTTCGGCGGTTACGGCTACTTGCGTGATTATCCGATCGAGAAGTACATGCGAGACGCGAAGATCACTCAGATTTACGAAGGCACAAACCAGATCCAACGCTTGGTCATCGGCCGCGCTTTGATCCGAGAAGCCGCGAGCGGATAGGTCGCGGGTCCGCCCTCGAATGGGCGCTCGCCCGATGCCGCCGGAGTCGTTCAAATGTCACAGTCATTCCACAATGAGCCCTTTAGCGATTTCTCCGATCCCAACCACCGAGAGGCGTTTCAGAGCGCGCTCCGGAAGGTTCGCTCCAAGCTCGAGGCGGAGCATCCGCTGATCATCGGGGGGAAAGAGGTCAACGCGAGCGAGACTTTCCGCTCATACAACCCGTCGCGCAAAGACGAGATCGTCGGCGTGTTCCAGAAGGCGGGCGCGGAGCTCGCGGAAGATGCGGTGGAGAAGGCGCACGAGACCTTCGGGCGCTGGCGAAGGGAGCCGGTGAGTGAGCGGGCGGCGATTCTGCGGCGGACGGCGGCGCTGCTGCGGGAGCGCAAGCACGAGTTCAGCGCGTGGATGGTGTACGAGGTGGGCAAGAGCTGGGCGGAGGCCGACGGCGACACGGCCGAGGCGATCGATTTTCTGGAGTTCTATGCGAACGAGGCGGAGCGGATCGGGGAGCCGAAGTTCCTCGGGCATGTGGGAGGCGACGACAATGTTCAGAGCTATCTGCCGCTCGGTGTGGTGGCGGTGATTCCGCCGTGGAACTTCCCGCTGGCGATCATGGCGGGGATGACTGTTGCTTCGGTCGCCGCCGGAAACACGGTGGTGCTCAAACCCTCGAGCGATGCGCCGACGGTGGCGGCACATTTCGTGGCGCTGCTGCATGAGGCGGGGCTGCCGCGCGACGTCGTGAGCTTCTTGCCGGGGAGCGGGTCGATCGCGGGTGAGGCGATCGTGCGACATCATTTGACACGGATGATCGCGTTCACGGGCTCGCGCGAGGTGGGGCTGGGGATCAACGAGGCGGCGGCGCGTATGGCGCCGGGGCAACGATGGATCAAACGGATTATCGCCGAGATGGGGGGCAAGGACGGCATAGTGGTCGATGCGTCGGCCGATCTGGATGCGGCGGCGAAGGGGGTTGCCGCGAGTGCGTTCGGCTATCAGGGGCAGAAATGCTCGGCTTGCTCGCGCGCGATCGTGCACAAAGAGGTCTACGACGAGTTCGTGGAGAAGCTGCTGGCCGAGGTCGCGAAGATCCGGGTCGGCGATCCGGAGGACCCAGACAACTCGGTGGCCGGTGTGATCAACCGGTCGGCCTACGACAAGATCCTCTCATACGTCGAATCGGGAAAGGTCGACGGGACTCTGCTCGCAGGCGGCGAGGGGGACGACGAGCTCGGCTACTTCATCGCACCGACGGTGATCGGCGACATCGACGCGCGGGCCAAGATCGCGCAAGAGGAGATCTTCGGACCGGTTCTGGCGGTGATCAAGGCCGATGATTTCGATCACGCGCTTGAGATCGCCAACGATACGGAGTTTGGGCTCACCGGTGCGATCTTCGCGAAGGACGAGGAGCTGCTGGCGCGCGGCGCCGAGGAGTTCTTCGTCGGCAACCTCTACCTGAACCGCAAGTGCACGGGCGCTCTCGTTCAGTGCCAGCCGTTCGGCGGATTCAACATGAGCGGGACCGACTCGAAGGCGGGTGGGCAGGACTATCTGCTGCTCTTCAGCCAGGCGAAGGTGGTGGCGACGCGGGTCGAGTAGTCGCTCCGTAGCTCGCGCGCGGACCGCCGGGCACGCCCTCGGGGTGGCAGATCTCCTGGAAACGGCATTCGCGGCAGGTATCGGCATCGTCGGCCATCGCGAAATCGGACTCGCGGGCTACGTTGTTCTCGGGGTCGGCGAGCAACGCTCTGAGGCCATCGGCGCTCGTGACGATTTCGTCGCGGGTGGCGGCCAGGATATCGTCGCTCAAGGTCTCGACGCTGCTCTCACCCTCGCGCAGGTAGAGGGCATGGACCCGGATTCGATCGGCTGGGGCGCCCCACACCTCCGAGGCGAAGAACCCGTAGACACGCAGCTGCTTGGCGTCGGCCTCGCGTGCGCGGCCGGTTTTCCAGTCGTAGATCTCGATTCCCGAGCCGGTGTCGCGCGCCAGATCGATCGCGATCCACACGGTGGTTCCTTCGACCTCGAACTGAGTGAGCTCTTCGTAGGAGCGGACGTCTTCACCGGCGCTCTCGACCAAGGCGGCGTGCACTTCGGTCTCGAGGTAGCGCTCGAGACAGGTTTGGACCTTCGACTTGGTGGCGCGAATGGCGGCCTCGGGCACCGGTTCGCCCGATAGCCCTTCGACGTAGTAGTGCTCGAAGAGGGTGGTGGCGCGCTTCGGGCTCATGCGGCGCCACGCCTCGCCTCGCGAGTCGCGCCAACCCCGATTCATGAGGTTCGATGCCTGGCTCAAGAGGTAGTCCCGATCGACCGTCTTGCCGCCGCGGATGCGCGCGATCGACCCCTTTATCACGTCGTGCACCACGGTGCCCGCGAACATCGGGAGGTTGGTCATCTGCTTGAGGCGATAGGCGAGCCGGGCTGGAGCCGGCGCGTCGCGCTCCCAGCCACCCCACGAACCGTAGTAGTTGAAGTAGTAGGCGCGGGCGCAATTGCGATAGAGGCGATCGCGCGAGGGCGACCAGCTGAAGCGATTGATCAGCTTTCCCATTCGTCTCCCCGGAGTTCGTGTCGGCCCCTTACTCACCCGGCCAAGGGCGATCGTTGCGGATGTGCAGCCCCTCGTCGAATCCGGTGAAGAAGAGTCGGATCAGCGGGTGTCTCACCGGGAGCAGGCATTCGTCGGTATCGAGGCTGGTTTGGGCCGCGTAGGTGACCTGTCGCGCGCCATCCACGAGCACGTGATACCAGGGTTGTTCGCGATCGGGCTGGTGCGCGTTCGCCTGATACCAGCGCTCCTCGGTCCGACACTCCGGATCGCTCGCCACGACCACCCCCCGGTAGCCGTAGCGGACATGGCGCACGATCTGGCCGGGCTCGAAATGCGCTCCCGAAGGGCGATGCCTCCGCTTCGGCTCGGGGGGCAGCAGGAGCGAGATCAGGCGGCGCTCTTCGCCGGTCGGCGGCGGCTCGAGAGCGCCGAGTGCCCGCTCGAGCGACTCGCCGAAGGCCTCGGGCTCCCGGCGCACCGCATCACGCACGAGGGGCGTGTCGTCGTCGAGCAGCTTCAGAAGGTGGGGCAGATTGGCTGTGTTCGGCATCATTGGGTTCTCGGGCACGCCGGCCACCAGATCATACTCCCGTGAGAGTCGCGCGTCTGTCCGTTATGGTACTCAATCTCTAATCCTAGCGAGGAGATCCAAAATGTCGAATCTCGGGGGAAAGACCCTGTTCATCACCGGCGCCAGCCGAGGGATCGGGTTGGCGATCGCGTTGAGAGCGGCGCGCGATGGCGCGAATATCGCCATCGCCGCCAAGACCGCTGAGCCGCATCCGAGACTGCCGGGCACGATCTACACGGCGGCGGAAGAGATCGTGGCCGCGGGCGGACGGGCGTTGCCCTGCGTAGTCGATGTTCGTGACGAGCGCACCGTCCAGGCCGCCGTGGACCGAAGCGTCGAGGAGTTCGGGGGGATCGACATCGTCGTGAACAACGCTTCCGCGATCTCTCTCACCGGCACGCGCCAGACCAAGATGAGTCGTTTCGATCTGATGCACCAGATCAACACACGCGGTACCTATCTATGCTCGAAGCTCTGCATTCCGCATCTGCTCGAGTCCGACAACCCACATGTTCTGAACCTGTCGCCGCCCCTGAACATGGAGACCCGTTGGTTCGCGCCACACGCGGCCTACACGATGGCGAAGTACGGCATGAGCATGTGCGTGCTCGGCATGGCCGGGGAGTTCGCGGCGGAGGGGATCGCATTCAACGCTCTCTGGCCGCGCACTACGATCGCCACCGCGGCGATCGCGAACCTGCTGGGCGGAGAGACGATCATGGCCTCATCGCGCAAGCCGGAGATCATGGGGGACGCGGCCCACGCGATCTTCATGCGTCCGAGCAGCGAGTGCACCGGCAACTTCTTCATCGACGAAGAGGTGCTCGCCGAGGAGGGGATCGCAGATCTGGCCCCCTACGCGGTGACGCCGGGGGCGGAGCTCACGCCGGATTTCTTTATTTGAACGACTACTTCAAAACGAGCATGGAACGTCGCTCCACTCGCCCTGGCGTTTCGAGGGTGTAGACGTATCGCCCCGAGGCGACGGCCAGACCGCCAGGACCGATCCCATTCCAGTCGATCGCGTGAAGCCCCGGACCGAGTGGCCGATCGAGCAAGGTTGCCACCAAGCGCCCGGTCACGTCGTGGATTGTGAGCCGCACGGTGCCGATGGGCGAGTGCTCCGGTATCCGGAATCGAATCGTAGTGTTCGGATTGAAGGGGTTCGGTGTGTTCTGCAGAAGGTGCGCGGAAATGGGCTCGGGCGGACCATCCGCCCCCTTTGAGATAGAGAGCGGTACGCCGAGCCAGGTGAGCAAGCTCCGCAGAAAGAGAGTCGGCTCGGTGAACCCCGCTTGGGTGTCGATCCCCTCGAGCCCGAACTCCAAAAAGATCGTGCGGACTCCATCGAGCTCTCGACGTACGCCCGCGAAACGCTCCGACCCCGCGTAGGCGAGAATCGGTTCCGCCACA
>CAZFNT010000354.1:1850-4876 GCA_964520315.1 uncultured Gemmatimonadota bacterium | reverse complement strand
CGCGTCGAATCGTCGGATCAGATCGAGAACGAGCTGGAGCGTCACCTCGAGAGACCGTGGACGCACGTTCTCGGCCGTGTCGTATCGGGTGTGGTAGTTCCGCGCCAGACGTGTGGTCTGCATGCTCAGAATCGCCACGCTGGGCACGCCGGCCAGACTGAAGGATGCGGCATCGGTGCCGCCGAAGGGGATCATTCGGCGCCGGATCGCCCAGCCCCTCTTCCGGGCGGCGTCGCAGGCGAGATCGACCAGCCGGGGATCATGTCGGGCGCCTGACGACAGCTCTCGGTCGACGACGGTGAGAAAACGCTCATCGCAAATGCCGTCGACGAAGAGGCCGTAGGTCGCGAGTCCACGGAACGCCTCGGCGTGGGCCGCCACGAAGCGTTTCGCGCCTCGCAGTCCCGCCTCTTCGGAGCTGGTCGCGAGCAGAACCAGCTCGGTGTCTTCGAGCGCTCCTTCAAGCTCGTCGTCCTCGACGATGGCGCGCGCAACACCGTCGATCACCGCGATCCCCCCGAGGTTGTCCATCGCTCCGGGCACCACCCGGGAGGTGTGGAAGAAGAGATGGAGGATCGCGGCGGGAAGAAGTCCGACACAGACCCATCCCATGATCTCGAAGCCCCCTCCGCCCAACGCCCGCAAAAGTCCTCCGGCCAGGGCGACGATCGGCGCGCCGAGCCCCAGAACCATGATCGGCACCGCCCAATCGCGAAAGAGAAACGACAGGTTGAACTCGTAGGCGGAGTCGAGGTGCGCGCTCAGCACCACCCGGCGGCGGACTTCGTGACGCGGCGCAAGGACGCCCACGACGTTTTCCCCTTCCTTTTCGGGAAACAAGGGGTCGACCAACTCGCGGTATCGCAGCAGCTCCGAAACCGTGACGATCAGTGAAGCGATCGACCAGAGCACGCACAGCCACGGCCAGGTCCAGAAGCTGATCACGGCCGCGAGATAGAGAATCACACTCAGAGAAATCGATCCGAGAAAGGCCCGCGGATGGCAGAGGAAGCGTTCGCCGCGGACATCCAGCCCGAGCGCCCGCCAGCGCTCCGCCAGCAGCGCGCCCAGCCGACGTTCCGCCTCGCCGCACGACTCCCGCGGACCGATCTCTTCGAGCACGCGGACGATGAGTCGATGCGCGTCGGCTCCCGGATCGGTGACGCGGGAGTGGGGCTGCTGACGCATGATGGAAATCCTCGGAGCGCATTGTACGCGATGCTCGGCGACGAGGATCCCCAGTCCGACCTCAGGGTCGGCTCCGCTGCAGACGATTTCCTGGCATAAGGGTTTGTGACTTGGCTCTGCGCCAACGGTCGCCCATCCGGCTGCCTTCCCGCTCCCGAATGCCGTGGAGCCGCCGCGTTACTCTTGTACGCACCCCGGCGCTGCGTGGGACACGACCAAGGCGAGACACCGATGAGCGATGCCACGACATCACCGATCCGCCGGCGCGAAGCCCCGAGCGCCATTGCGGCTCCGATCCTGCTGGCCCTCCTGGGATGGAGCCCGGCGAATGCGGCACCACCCGCCACCTCGGCACAGGGGACTCTGCACCTCGAGCTGCTCGACGAATCGGCCCGCCCCACCGCGGCTAGGGTCTACGTCACAGGAAGCGATGGCGAAAGCCACCAACCCCTGCCCTCGATTCGCCGGACGACGCAGTACGACGACGAGCCTTACTACTACGTGGCATCGCGGGCGCGGATCGACTTGCCACCAGGAGACGCCCTCATAGAGATCTCACGCGGATTCGAGTATCGATTGCGCTCGCTCGAGGTGCCGATCGTGAGCGGTGTCGAACAGACGGTCCGCGTCAATCTCGCGAGGTGGATCGATATGCCCGCGCAGGGCTGGTACTCGGGGGACGGCCATGTGCATATGAACTACGGCGGTCCCATCCACCGGCCCCCAGCGGAGGGGCTCCTGATGCTGATCGCGGAAGATGTTCACTATGGAAACATGGTCGTTGCCAACAAATGGGGCAGCAACGTAATTGACGACGAGTACTTCACGGGTGCGATCCACCCACTCTCACGCCCGCGACACATCATGCGCTGGAACGAGGAGTTTCGAAACGACGGACTGCTGGGCCACATGTCGCTCTACGCCCTGACCGAGCTCACGGACCCTGTCTATACGGGCTTCGGCGGCAGCGACCAACCCTACGATTTTCCCTTGAACGCCGACATTGCCGATCAGGTCGCCGAGCAGGGCGGGTATGTGACGGGCGCCCATCCAAGCGTTTTTCTCGGCGAATATCAAGGTGGCGAGCACCTTATCTGCATCGCTCTCGGCAAGATGTCCGGGCTCGAGATCGTGGGATACGGTGCCTTCACAGGTGGCGCCCGCAACATGCTACATCTTCTCTGGAACGCTGGGTTCCGCACTGTGCCCACAGCGGGGACCGACAGTTTTCTCAACTCCACCTCCGGAGACCCTGTGGGCGGCGCCCGTTGCTATGCCCGCATCGATGGGGAGTTCAATGACGAATCGTGGCTCGACGCCGTACGCGTGGGGCGAACCCTCGTCACCAACGGTCCCGGCCTCTCCCTTTCCGTCGATGGTCATCTGCCGGGCGATGTGGTCTACTGGTCCACAGGAGACCCCCCTCTGAGCGTTTTTGTGGAAGCGGCCTCGCCGTGGCGGCTGAGCGAGGTCGATCTGGTGATCGACGGCGTCGTTGTCAGCCGGGAGCGCGACGACAAGAGGCGACTGCTTCTTTCGGCGGATATCGTCCCGGAGAAGACCGGGTGGATCGAGGCAGCGTGCTCGGGGCCCCCCGGTCGCTTCGTGTTCGGAGGGGGAATCTTCCGCGGGACGACCCAGTTGGCCTCGACCGCGCCGGTCTGGGTCATTGTCGACGGCCAGGCTCACGAGCCGTCACAGGCGGCAGTGACCGAGCTTCTTGGATATGTAGACGGTTTTATAGAGAAAGCTCGTACCGTAGGCGTCTACGCAAATCAGGCGCAGCGTGACCACATGGAAGAGGTCTATGCGGCGGGGAGGCAAGTGTACGTAGATCT
>CAZFNT010000354.1:0-1840 GCA_964520315.1 uncultured Gemmatimonadota bacterium | reverse complement strand
CGTAGATCTTCTGGCAAACCGTTCCGAGTAGACGCGATTCACTCTCACGCCCTTGTGTCCCGACTCCGCGCGCCTCACACCGCGTCGAGGTACGCCAGCGCGATGCTCTTGAGGGCCGGCTCCCCGGGCAAGGGCACGACGGCTCGTGTCGACACCGATCCGGGCGGCGCGAAAACCGGAACGCTCATCGTGAGTGTCGCGACACCGCCGGGGTTTGCTGCCGCCTCGCCGATCGGAACCACTTGCCCAGCAGATCCGAGCGTGTGCCCTGCAGCCCTGGAATGGTCTCACCGATCCCTTGGCCGCCGAAGCCGGCGCCGAGGTAGACCCGTGCTCCCGGCTCCACGCCGCTTACTTGTAGCGAGGCGGAGTCCCCACGCGAAAAACTTGTCTGGGTCATCCATAGCGGTGGCAAGGGCAAGTGTCGTTCGGTGACCACACGACGTCCGAACCCTGCCCCAGATCGAAATGGTCGACCGTCACAAAGTTGGGAAGATGATCGGCGGGGTTCCATGCGCTGTGTCCCCAACACTCCACTGCCCGGTTGTGCAGCAATGGATAGCGATTGACCAGATTCAGCATGCAAGGGGGAGCGCGAGTCTGTCGCCCTGGATCGCTTCGGCCAATGTTCGAGCTACCGACAGCGGTCGGGATGGAGCCCTGTCTCGCCTGATCCTCGCGAAAGCCTGCTACCCTCGCTCCCATGAGAATCAGCCGCATCGACCTCTGGCATGTGGCGGTGCCCCTTCCGGCAGCCTTCCACCCCTCGTGGATTCCCGGGTTCACACAGCGGGAGAATCGCTTCGATCTGGTCCGACTGACCACCGCCTCGGGAATCGAGGGCTGGAGCGCGGCGCCCGCCATGGCCCGGGAGCGTGCAGGTTGGGGCGGTCTCCTGGGTTCCTACTTCCTCGGCGAACGGGCCGACGATCTCGCGAATCTTCGCCAGCGGATCCGCGAGATGGGTTATCTGGGCCATCGGGCCGGCTGGATCGAGCCCGCGGCCTGGGACATACTCGGCAAGGCCAGGGGAATGCCGGTGCACGAGCTTTTGGGGGGGCGGGGAGGAAAGGTCGGGCTCTACGCGTCCACGGGCGAATTGCGGGGGGGTGCGGCTCGCATCGAGGAGGTCCAGGCCCGAATCGACGAGGGATTCGAGGCCGTGAAGCTTCGCGTGCACGAGGCCGGCTTGGAGCAGGATCTGGCCCAGATCCGTGAAACGCGGCGCGGAGTGGGTGATGAAGTCGACTTGGGCGTGGACGCAAACATGGGCTGGCGGGTCGCCGCGCTGGCCGACGCTCCGCGGTGGACCTTCGATCGCGCGCTGGCTTTCTGCAAAGAGGCCGAGGAGCTTGGTTTCGCTTGGGTCGAGGAACCTCTGGCGATGGACGACTATCCAGGGCTGGCGAAGCTCAGGGCGGCGACCTCGATCGCCATCGCCGGGGGCGAGCTCAACGGCCATGGCTTGCCCGAGTTCAAGATCATGATCGAGAAGGGCTGCTACGATTGGTATCAGCCTGACGCGGTGATGGTCGGGGGGATCGGTGAAACGTGGGCCGTTGTTCAGCACGCCACGTCCGCCGGGGCGCACTACACACCACACACCTGGACCAACGGCATCGGCTTCGCGATCAACCTCCAGATCTTCGCCGCGTCGCCCCATCGCGAGGAGCACCGGCTCGAATATCCGTACGATCCTCCCGGATGGGTGCCCGAAGGGCGCGATGGGTTGCTGGTGGAGCCCTGGTTCCACGACAGAGGAACGTTGCGGATTCCCGACGCACCGGGACTCGGGTTCGAGATCGACGCCCGTGCGCTGCGGAAGTGGGGCCATCGGTAC
>CAZFNT010000353.1:0-4876 GCA_964520315.1 uncultured Gemmatimonadota bacterium | reverse complement strand
GCGGCACTGACCGGAAGAAAACTCCGCCAGCCGCCCTGGCAACACCTCTTCGATCTCGACGGCCGAAAGCGGCGTGATCCTCTGGTCGCTGAGAAGGGCGGCGGTGTCGGCGTCGATCGTCGCGACGGGGGACTTCGCGGGACGAACGACGATTACTCTTCCCCGCATGTCCAGGAAGCGTTCGATCATGGCGAGAGTCGTCCCGCGAAGCCGGAGCACCGGCGGGATCACCAAGAGCTTGCAGGCCTGCGTTCCGATGCGAAGGACCGCGCGGTCCTTCTCGCGCGCAACCACTGCGATACGCGCCAGTTGATCTTCGTCGACGAGATCGATCTGCACATGGGCCGCCAACGCTGCGTGGATGACGTCATCGAAGTCGGCATCCAGCGCAGCGACACACGCCGAATCGACGGGAGAAGCCACGGCCCAGGCACTCTCGATCGGGTGGAGAAGCGCCACCTCGGCCACCGGCTCCAACGCCTCCACAAAAGCTTGCAGCCGAGCCAGATGCTCTTCGAGATAGTGAAGATGCCGCCACCCTGGAGCCGCGGGTGCCAGAGGGCAGGGTCGTTCGCGCATTGCTCGACCCCGTAGCTCAGAGGAAACCGGACCGATCGAGTGTCGATCGACTCCGAGCACCATTGCGGATTCCGCGAGCCAGCGGAGCTGGGCGAGAGATGTCGCCCAGCCGCAGCTCTCACCGATATCCGCGCGCGCCGAGCGCCCCGTTGCGCGCGCCACGGACGCCGCCTGCAGCAACGCCAGCGGACCGTCTCCAAGACCGGTCCTGACCGCGGGTTCGTGCATCACTTCGTGGTGCCGCATCGCCGCGCCGACACTCCGGGCCTGCACAGCCAAGCTAGTGTCGCTACCTATTGCACCGCCGAGCTCGAGTCCGTGGCGATCGCACCAGCGGGACAATCGACCCGTGAAGTTCTGAACGAAATATGTCGCAAGGGTCTCTCGATACGCCCACCTCGCCTCCTGATGGCGCCCGTTCGGTCGCCGATAGATGAGCTCTGGTAGCCTCGCGAGCAGATCGACGCCGTGGCGAAGCCGAACGATCTCCGCCAATCCGGAAACCCATGGCAATCCCGCCGAAAGCGCCCCATTCAGGTCCCCCAAATGGTAGGTGGGGGCGTTCAGGCGCAGCCCCGACCATCTGCTCTGGTCCCCCGAGCGATCAATGCTCGTCTCGTAGCGATCTTCGACCCAAGCCTCGACGGCGCCGGGCGTGAGAAGATCGAGATACGCCGCACCGCCGAAGTGCGGAAGATCGGGACAGGTCCCCTGATCTATCATGATCACGGTGGCGCCCGGTCCCGCGAGAGTCCGGCGCCCTCCGACGGGAACGAAGATCGACTCGTGCAGAATCGGGCCGTCGCGGCGCAACAAAAAGGCAAGAGTGTTTTTGCGGCCTTCGCCCTCGGGCAGAGGCAGATCGGCCGCTTGCTCCCGCACGCGAAGAACACACTGGCGGTGGTGGCCCGGCGTGACGGCGCTCCCGCGGCGAAGTCCCGATCTGTCTCCGCTATCGGCGTCGTGCAGCCAGATCGACAAGTGGTGAGTCAGCGCGATGTCATGGAGCTTGGAGAGGGCGGACCACCGCGCGTCGTCTGTGTGGTCGCCCTCCTGCTTACGTTCGATCTCGATTCCGAGAGAGCCGAATCCAGCCGCGGCGAACGAAGCCACCGCTTCGGCGATCCGATCTGCATCGACGGGCCGGCTCCACCTCCATCGAAGCATCGGACCACGCTTCGGCCGCTCTCTCCCATCGCTCACGGCCGCACGATCTCCGGCTGAGCACCCGATCTTGGAGACTCGACCCGCTGAGCATCGATCCGACTCACACGTGGGCTGGCGGTGCCTTCGAGCGAAATCAGCTCGATCTTCCATTGCACGTACCGACCGGCGGCCGGCGCCACTAGCATCGGCTGTCCGGAACGAGCGGGTACAAGGAGCCAGGTCGTCCACGCGCCGCGGTCGGGAATCGGTGTTCGTCCCGTTCGAAGGGTCAGCCGCACCTGCGTGCCGAGCGGTTCCTCACCGAACCACTGCACGCGGATTCCTCGTCGAGCGCCGCCATCGGTGATCCCGCCAAGATCGATCACCGGCGACGTTGCGACACCCTGCGATCGATGGGTCCGCGCTCGTAGTCGCGCCAAGAACCCCGCGCCTTCCTCTTCGGAGTGGAGACACAAACCTCTGGCCAACACCAACGCGTTCCCTTCGACACTGAGGTTCTCCAACTGCGCGTCGTGCGCCATTCGCTCGGCGTCCATCGATGTCGGATCGAGCAGAGACGAAGCGGCGATCCATGGTAGCAACAAAAAGGCGCCCCTCTTCCTCGAACTCCTTCGGTCGCGGAAGCTGGACATGATCCAAAGGCTCCGACGTCTTGCGACGGAACGTGGTGAGAGACGGGGCTTCTACCATGAACATCGGCACTTGGACGGGCAGTCTGGAGCGGTCGGAGCCCGAGCGTTCAGATCGCCACGGCGTCCCCGAGCCCACCACCGCCTCGCGGTCTCCGATCTGGAGGCTTGGAATTCGATACGAGCTCGAGTTCCACCGGACTGGCGTTGCCGATCAGGAACGCAACATCGTCTTCGTCGGGAATGCAGAGCTGCCTCGATCTAGGGTTCTTGCGCCTGGAACCGGCGGGCCAGAGATACTCCCTCACCGAATCAGCGGTCAGGCGCGACTTCGGCGGGATCGGGGGCGACCCGGATCGCACCGGCAGAGCCAAATCGGTGAACAAAGCGACCTGATCTCGCGTCAACAGGGCCCCGGGCGCAACCGCCAGAAAACGGGCCAAGAAGCGAGCGAAGCCGGGACTCAGGTGGACCCGCGGACGCCTCACGCGATGCCCGGCGCTTTCGACCGCGTCGATGATCGAGTGGAAGGGCATCGGTTCCGGCCCCAGCAGATCGTAGGTCTGGCCGATCGTCTCGGAATCGCAGAGGCAGGCGCGGACGTTCTCGACCATGTCTGCGATGTGAACCGGCTGCATCGGGGTCGTTCCATCGCCCACAACAGGCATGATCGGCAGCCGCAGAACGGTCGCCAGCCGATTGACGAGATGGTCGCCGGGGCCAAAGACGGCCGATGGACGCAGGATCGTCCAATCCAGGCCACTCTCGCGCACGGCGTCTTCGGCGGCGGCCTTCGCGCGGAGCAGCTTGCTCTGGGCACTGGAGGAGGCACCGCGGACACTCACATAGACGAAGCGCCTGACCCCGGAACGACGGGCTTCGGAGACGAGCGACTTGGTCCCCGCTCGAATGACGGTGTCGAAGCGGTCATACCGGGTTTCCTTGAAAATCCCTCCGAGATGCACTACGGCATCGCAATCCTCCAGCACGCCGAACATGCCCGAAGGACGCCGCAAATCCATGGGATAAGCCGAGATGCGCTCCAAGCCCATGTACGCGCTCACACGACGGCAAAGGCAGCGGACCTCGCAGTCGGCGCTGAGCAGTGCCCGCGTCAAATGCTGGCCGATGAACCCCGTCGCACCGGTTACCGCTATTCTCATGGCTCGGTTCCGTTGCCGTGCCGCTCCGTTCAGGGGGGGCGCGGCGCGCGTCGATACGCCCACGAACTCCTCTTCTCTCCTTATCTGTCGGAAATGCGTCGATGTTGATTCACGCCGATCGTCCCCCGTGCACGTTGCCGGCGATGTTCCCATCATGACCCCGGTCGGTGTCGGTAGGCAAACGGACAATCGCGTTTTTCGCCGACCCGGCAAATCGGCTTGCGTTGGGGGGCGGGGTCACCCCATCATGTCGGCTCAACCAACTCTCAATAAGGAGCGACTCAATGTCGATCAAGCCCCGCCGGGCGCTGGCCCTGGCCACCCTGACCCTCTCCCTCGCGATTCAGCCGGCCCTGGCCGGAGACGAAACCGTCCCGGCAAAGCCTCAGTGCTGCGCCGCCGCAAAAGGGAAGACCGCGGCCCAATGCGAGAAGGCGAAGGCCGAATGCCTGCACTCACTCGGCAAAGCCGGCAAGGCCGAGGCGAAGCCAACGACCGACAAGCTCAGCAAGCAGTGCTGCATAGACGCGGTAAAGGCCGGCAAAGACCCGTGCCACGACGAGAAGAAGATTCAGAATCCGGGCTGAGCTTCCAGCTCAACCGTCGGCCAGCGCTCCGGTTCGTGAAACCAGCGCTGTGTCGGCGCCCATGACTGGTACTCGACCTCGTTCTCGCTTGGGCGCTCGATCCGTGTCAGATTGAGCCGCATCTCGCTGGTGATCGGATGAGGAAGGGCGTCGAGAGGAACCGAGATCTCTGCGCTCCATCCTGTGTCCGATCGCGCGACCGCGGTCTCGATCCGCTCCAGATCGAAGTCGGTCGAGCCTTCAAGGACGGGGCGGCCGCTGGTCGCGTCGACCCATGCGTCATAAAGGACACCGGTGGGGCTGATCTCGATCTCGAGATAACGGTGCACTCCGGACTCGGGTGCGAGGAAAAGCTCGACCACCTCTTCCCGCCAAAGAGGGGCGTCACGCTCTGCCAGCGTAGCGCGTGGATCGGGGTCGCTGCAGTCGAAAGAGACGAAGAGCATTGCCTGGTTCCAAGCCAGCCGGGCCCGCGTAGGGCGCCCGGGACGAGCGCCGGTCGCCATTACGCGCAGTGAGATCTCCGGCGCCCCCCGCCACGTCGCGTCATCGAGCCGCCCGTCGATCTGCGGGGGCGCCGAGATCCACGGAATCGAGACGAGCGCGGTCCCCCAGATCGGTTTCCACTCCCCGATCATCTCGGATCGCTCATGACGCCGTACCTCGCTGCTCGAGTCGTTCGAGGGGCAAGAAAAAGATCGGGATCAGGCCGGGGAGCGTGAGACCGATCACGAGCACGAAGAAGCCGATA
>CAZFNT010000352.1:0-4877 GCA_964520315.1 uncultured Gemmatimonadota bacterium | reverse complement strand
GTGCAATCCTCGCCGTAGGCCCTCTTATTCTTCGGCCCGCGATGAGGAGGATTGAGTATTGATCTGCCGACCTCCGTCATCTCCTGCCAGGCATTCTCGGCAGTTCCGCACCGAGCGAATTTCCCGCCCTGTGTGAGCGCGGAGCCCCGCGGCTCGCGGCGCCCCATCTCGCTGGCATCAGTCCAAGGGGACTCGATAAATCAGCTGCACTCGGACGCTTGAGAAGAGTGTCTACTTTCGGAACTCTCCGATCGGCCAGATCTGCGCCACATCCGGGCGCCAAAATAGCAAGTTGTTCTCGCGCGAGCCCTCAGTCGTTCCCCAAAATGTCGTCGTCGAAAAGATGCTCCCATTGGGGAGGCAGCAGGTGGCGGATGGCGGCGCCGGTGGGGTCGTAGCCCGGAGGGCGCACGGAACTGAATGTGTTCCAGAAGAGGATCGGTCCGTCGGGTAGGCGACCTTCACGGGCGCGACAGGCGATCGCGGCGAGAGCTTTTGCAGTGTATGTTGTCTCGAGCTCGATCCCCTCGAGTGTTTGTGCCTGATGGGCTGCGTCGATGGCGGCGGGTGTCGCTTCTCCGTAGCGTCTTCCGAAGTGTCGGTGCTCGATGTCGCAGCGGTCGACACGAACCCAGGGCAGAGCGACGTCGAATCGGTGCATCTCTCGCTGGACTTGATGCGCCAGGCGAACGACGCTTGTTGCGTTGCCGACGATGCGATCGATCACCCGCACCGCCAGCAGATGCGTTCGCAGGCCGGCCAAGCGGAGTCCGACTTCGAGACCTGCCGCGGTGCCGCCCGTGCCGAGCGGGACGATCGCCAGGGTTGGCTCCGGCAGCTCGCCGGCCCGCACCTGCTCCGCGAGCTCGAACGCGGCTTCGACGTAGCCTATTCCGCCGCGCGGGTTCGATCCGCCGGCCGGGATGAGCATTGCCGGCCGGCGTCGTGAACGTAGGGCCAACACGAAAGGGACTTCGATCGGCGAGCGGAGCGGGATCGGACGAACTCCGGCCCCGAGATTCGCCGCGAGGGTTGCCCTTACGTGGGCGGTCGGAGGCTGAGGAAAGAGCGCGGCTTCGACCTCGAGACCAGCGCGGCGGCCGTAGAGTGTAGTCGCCAAACTATGATGCGAGCCGATCGCGCCAGCAGTGACGATTCGACGTCGCCTCTGTTCGAGTGCCTGGCCGAGCAGGAAGCTCAGTTTGCGGATCTTGTTACCGCCGTAGAGCTTCCCGCTGAGATCGTCCCTCTTGATCCAGAGCTCGGGTACACCCCAGGCGCGCCCGAGTTCGTGGAGGCGCTGGACCGGCGTGGGCAGTTGCGCGCAGGGGTAGCGCGGGATGGAGGCCAGCGCCGGTAGCACTCAGGCCTCGGTGCCGATCGGTTTCTGCGCCATCAGGTATTCGCGCACCTTCCCCATGGCCGACTCGAGCTCCTCGAAGCTCTCCACCGCGAGGGAGATACCCTTCTTGGTGGGGCGCCATTCGTCGTTGTCGGCCAGATAGTACGTGCGGAAATCGACGTAGTGGCGGCCCTTGAACTCGGTGACTCTGGCGCGAACGATCTCTTCCGGGTTTCTCTCGATATCGGCGATGACGGTCTCTTCGCTGGCCATCGGCTTCCTCTCTTCGCTCGTGTCGAGCGATCGAATCTGGTTGGTTTGAAGTCGGCGAACTTACCATCTGGATGTCGGGAGCGTCATCCTCGGCGCTTTACCGAGGAGTACCCAGCGTGCATGATCGCAGCCATGAAAGCGATCGTCACCGGCGCGAACGGCCATATCGGGTCGCGGATCGTGCGATTGCTCGTCGAGGCCGGGCACGATGTGCGGGCTCTCGTCCGAGTGGAGTCCGATCGGCGCTCTCTTGCTGGGGTCGAGGCCCGGGTCGATGTGCGGATCGGTGATCTGCTCGATCGGGATTCGCTCCGCTCGGCGATGAAAGGGCGCACGCACCTTTTTCACACCGCGACCCGCTTCAGCCACCGTTCGAGAGAGGCGGAAGAGATCCGGCGAACGGCGGTCGATGGGACGGAGAACGTGTTGCGGGCGGCGGCATCGGCCGGGACCCTGGAGCGGGTCGTGCACACTTCGTCGTGCGCGACGATCGGTAGCTCCGCCAGATCGGGTGAGATCCGCGATGAGTCGGACTTAGCGGGGAACGAGGTCGAGATCTATCGCCAGGGGAAGATCGCTGCCGAGGGCGTGGCGATGCGCCTCGCGGGGGAGCTCGGGCTTGGGCTGGTGATTGTGAATCCGGCGGTGGTTCTCGGGCCCGGCGACTTTCGCCCGACACCTTCGAGTGCCGTGGTGCTCCGTGCGCTGCAGGGGGGGAGTTGGCTCTATTGGCCCGGAGGGCGGAGCCACGTCGATGTGGAAGATGTCGCCCGGGGACACCTTCTGGCGGCGGAGCGGGGGCGGGAGGGTGAGCGTTATATCCTCGCCGGCGAGAACATCACGATTCGTAGGGCGGGCACGATCCTCTCGAAGCTGACGGGGACTCCCTATCCGAAACTGAGGCTCGGGCGCGGGGCGATGTGGGTGCTCGGGCTAGTGTCGGAGGTCGCGGGGCTGCTATCGGCAGCGCCGCCTCGGGCGACGCGCGCGCAGGCAAACGCGGCATGCGGCAGGTACATGTATTACTCGTCGGAGAAGGCCGAGCGGGAGCTGGGGTACACGGCGCGTCCCGCCGAAGAGGTGTTTGTGCGCGCGGTTGCCTGGTTCCTGTGCAACGAGATCGCGGCGATTCGAGGCATCGCCCGCGCCCGGGTCTTTTTCGAGGCGGTCGTCGGCGATCCGCCCGAGGCCGCCCTCGCTCCTTCGTTCTACCTCAGGGGGATCGCGCCCTTCGGGTAGCGCGATCCGCGTCAGCCTCGCTGCCCCCGCCCAACCGCGAGCATTCGGTCGACCGCTCCGCGCGCTCGCTCGGCCACCGCGGGGTCGATTTCGACGCGGTGCTCGGTGCGTTCGAGGGCGGAGAGGATGTTCTCGAGCGTGATCTTCTTCATGTGCGGGCAGAGATTGCAGGGGCGGACGAACTCGACATCGGGGTAGTGGACGGCGACGTTGTCGCTCATAGAGCACTCGGTGACCATCACAACCTTGGCCGGTCGGTGATCGCCCACCCAGTTGATCATGCCGGAGGTCGACCCCACGAAATCGGCCTCGCACAAGACCTCTTGGGGGCATTCGGGGTGGGCGATGATGCGGATTCCGGGGTGGAGATCGCGATAACCGCGAAGCTCGGCGGCGGAGAACTGCTCGTGGACTTCGCAATGACCCTGCCACAGGATCACTTCGACGTCGGTGTGGTTGCGAACGTGGTGACCGAGGTACTCGTCGGGCAGGAATATGACGCGGTCGCTTCCCAGCGATTCCACGACCTCGACGGCGTTGGCTGATGTGCAGCAGACGTCGGTCTCGGCTTTGACCTCGGCCGAAGTGTTGACGTAAGTGACTACCGGTACGCCGGGATAGCGCTCGCGCAGCAGCCGTACGTCGGCGGCGGTGATCGAATCGGCCAGGGAACAGCCGGCCTCGAGATCGGGGATCAGAACAGTCTTGTTCGGGCTCAGGATCTTGGCGGTTTCGGCCATGAAATGTACGCCGCAGAGCACGATTATCTCGGCATCGGTCTCGGAGGCTTGCCGCGCCAGGGCCAGGGAGTCACCGGATAGATCGGCGACACCGTGGAAGATTTCGGGCGTCTGGTAGTTGTGCGCTAGCAGGAGCGCCTTGCGCGTCTTCTTGAGGTCGTTGATCCGCGCGATGAGGGGAGCATGCACCGCCCACTCGATCTCGGGGATGATCCTCTTCACCTTCTCGTAGATCGGGTCGGTCGCTTTTCGGACGGCCGGGCTCAGAGCCGGCTTCGGGCTCGGTACGGTGAGTGGGGACATCGAGGGAGGCTCCTGGCGGCAATTATGCTCAGAATGAGCATAATTCTCTGACTCCCAATGTCGCACGGGGTGGGCTGGGAGTCAACCTCGGCACCCTTTGTTGCTCGGCGTCCACGATTTCTCCGGTCCGCGGCGACCGATTGGGCAAGGACGAAGAAAGCCCCGTTCTCGTTTGCCCCGCCGAGGGGATAGCCACAGAGGAACTCACCATGAACATCAGAATTCTCGCCACTACGACTTGCGCTCTTCTGACGACACTCGTCGTTGCCGCCACTGCCGAAGCTGCTTCGAAGAAGCTGCCTTTCAAGAACGACACCGGCCAGGCCGCGAACGATCTGCACATCGAGTTCAAGCAGGGAGTGACGCCGAAGCTGGAGAGTGGCTCGTACGGAGCCTTCGACAACTACAACAGCTCCCCGGGATCGAGCAGCGCCGAGTTCGACGGCGGATCGGTGGCCAACGGCGCCACGACGAAGATCCGCTTCGAGAACGGTGGTCCGAAGATCACTGTGAAGAAGTGGTGGTGGACCAAGGATGGAAATCGCATCGGCAGCATCCACACGGCCCTTGCCGGAGCGTCGCTCTCGATCGATCAGACCGATCTGAATATCGGTGAAACCGTGACGGTCAGCGCTGAAGCAGTAGGAGACGAGCTGACCGGCGGTGAGTTCCTCGTCGACTGGCTCGTGACGCTTCCGGATCAGAACGTGCTGGGCATGCCTCCACTACTCTTGCCGCCCCCAGGACTCGGTATAACCTGTGAGCTCCAGGCCATGACGCTGAGAACCAACGGACTCATGCCGGGCCCTTACGAAATATCGTACTTCGCTCAGAGTCTAGAATCGGGTGAGATCACCGAGGGAACGAGCGCCATGCAGCTCGGCAACGGCTGCTCGCCGAACGAGTAGTCGGTCAGAGAGACTTGGGGTCCGGACAGAAACAAACGTGTCAGATCGCGCCCAGATTTGGGTCAGATTCGG
>CAZFNT010000351.1:0-4887 GCA_964520315.1 uncultured Gemmatimonadota bacterium | reverse complement strand
GTCAATGCGTCCGATTCCATAATCAGCACGGCGAACCTCTATCTGAGCGACGATGTCGACGACGACCCGCTCGAATGGGCTCTCCCCGCTGTCGAGCTGGATCCCGGCGAGCGCCTGCTCGTCTGGCTCGACAACGAGCCGGCCGAGGGACCCTTGCACGCTACCTTCAAGCTGGACCGAGACGGTGAGGAGATCGGGCTAGTTCGAAGCGTTGCGGATTCCGCCCTGGTGCTGGACCGAATCCCCTTCAGCTACCAAGACAGCGATTGGAGCTTCGGCCGCTACCCCGACTCTGCACCCAACTGGGAGCTCTTCGACGTGCCTACGCCGGCAGCGACGAACGTCGATCCGGTTTTGCGTTACTGATCGCCGCCCCAGAGCCGGGTATGCTGGGGCATGCCCTCGCTCGACATCTCCAGACTACGAGCTCTGACCGGGATTCTGCTGCTCGGTGTCGTCTCGACGGCGACGTCGGCTCAGAAGCCGGCGCCGCTACGGCTCGGCTACTTCCTGGGCGGCAAGACCTACGCTCTGTTCAGAGCGTTCCAGGACGGCTCGCTCGAAGGCGCCGGAGCAAACGTAGTCCTGCTCAGCAAGTATCTGGATCAGCCGGAGTACGTGGTGGTCCCGAAGGACTCGTGGAGGCTCCGAACGATGCGGGACAGGGGCAAGTTCGGAAAGCTATCGGGTGTCGCCGTGCTTCGCGACCTCGAATGGCGAATCGTGGATGGAGGCACGGCGGGGGAGTCCTCGTTCGTACAAGGAGTGGTGGCGGGCAGACCGGTAGTGGCGGTGGCGGCTCTTCAGCATGACCTGAAGGAGGCGCCGGCCAAGGCGATCGTGCTTCGCACCGGAATCACGATCGAGCGACAGGAGGATTTCGCCGGGTTGACTCTGGCGTCGCGCCGCGGTGGTCCGGGCGAAGAGATCATGCTCAGAGAGTTCCTGGCGACCCTCGACAGCAACGTGCAGGACAGAGTCCATATCAGAAGCCAGGTCAGCGAAAACGACATCGATCGCCTGCTGGCGACGGGAGAGATCGATGGCGGCCTTCTACACTTCACAACGATCTACCGTGTGTTGACGGCCGGAACGGGTTATATCCATCGTCGAATGGACTGGATGAACCCTGAGCTCTCGATGGGACTCTTGGTCTTCCGAAGAGACGTGCTCGAATCGAATCCCGAAGCTGTCGGCCGTCTCATCGAGGGCTACATGCGACGGGTGCGCTACGAGGCAAACTTACCGGCCGACAGCCACGAGCTATTGTGGCCACTCTATCTGGATCACCGTGTGCCCGGAATGAGTTTGCCGCGGGTCACAACGCCACCGAGAGTTCGCGTCGAGCTTCTCCAAGAAGTGCAGGAGCTACTGTTGAAGTACGGCTACATCTCAGGGCGCGTGAACTTGCATCGCTTCATCGACAACCGTTTCGTGGATGGCATCAATCCATCTGACGCCGTACGAAGGTCGGCACCTCGAGATCCTCCGAATCGGAGCCCTTCGCCCCGCTCGCCCCACCAGGACTCCCCCCGCCCGCGCGGATGAAGGCCGGAGTATCGATGGAGCCCTCTCCCCGTGTTTCCGCTCTGGGGCCCGGAACAATCGACAGATCGAGCGAGGGCAGGCGTCGCCTCGGTTCAAGATCTACCTGCCGCTCCTGCTGCGGTCGCTCGTCACCCACCGGTCGTAGCATCCGAGTTCTGCTCCTCTCAGCCGCCCGCTCGGGCTCGATCTCCTGCGGAATAGGAACGGAGGCAGCCTCCAGGCGCTTTGCGATCAGGTCCTCCTCTTCCTCTTTGCGATCTACCTCTTCGACGCCGTTGAAACCGGTTGCGATCACGGTCACGTGGATTTCGTCTTCCATATCAGGCTTGACGACAGCTCCGAGAATGATGTTCGCATCATCTCCCACGGCATCGTGAATCACCTTCAGCGCTTCGGAAGTATCGATCAAAGTCATTGTCTCGGATCCGGTGACGTTGACCAGAACACCTCGCGCACCGGAAATCGACACATCCTCCAGGAGCGGGCTCGATATCGCTTCCTCCGCGGCACGCTTCGCACGGTTCTCTCCCGACTGAACACCAGTCCCCATAAGCGCGTCACCGCGTTCGTGCATTACCGAACGCACGTCGGCGAAGTCGACATTGATCACCCCGTGGATCGTGATCAGATCGGCGATTCCTTTTGTCGCTTGATATAGAACGCCGTCGGCGATCTTCAGGGCATCGACAAAAGTCACGCTCTCTTGCACCAGCGCAAGCAGTCGTTCGTTTGGAATGACGATCAGAGTGTCGACGTGCTGCCGGAGAAACGCGATCCCTTTCGCGGCCTGCGTCGCACGGCGTTTGCCTTCCATTCGAAAAGGTGTTGTCACAACACCGACCGTCAGAGCTCCGAGATCGCGCGAGATCCCGGCAACGATCGGAGCTGCGCCGGTTCCAGTTCCGCCGCCTTCGCCACAAGTTACGAAAACCATGTCGGCACCATCCAGAGCGCCTCGCAGCGAATCCTCATTCTCTTCGGCCGAAAGCAATCCCTTGTTCGGATTGCCACCCGCTCCCAAGCCTCTGGTCAGCTCGACACCGATCTGGATCTTGTTGTCTGCTCGGGAGTTCATCAGGGCCTGAGCGTCGGTGTTCACCGCGATGAACTCCACGCCCGATAGGCCACCCTCGATCATCCGATTGACGGCGTTACAGCCGGCACCGCCGACTCCAACGACCTTGATGACGGCGCCCAGTGGCTTTTCCTCTTCATCGAAATGAAACAACATCTGTTCCCGCGCTTCATCAAACATGATGTAGTCCTTCGTCGACCCTGTGTTTGGTCAAAACCAGTGTTCCTTCACGCGCCGTGTCCATTTGACGATCGCCGTCAGCAGACCATCGCCGGTCTCGGTCGCTTCGAGACCGCAGTCTCTGTGACGGTGACCGTATTGAAGCAGCCCGATCCCGGTCGCGTGGGCGGGATCCAGCAAACCGTCCGTGAGTCCCGAGACACCACAAGGTACACCTTGTCTCACGGGTATACCGAAAATGCCCTCGGCCATCTCCGCGGTGCCGTGTAATTGCGAGGCGCCCCCAGTGAGCACCATTCCGCCGGCAGCGAGATCGAAATGCTCCGATCTTCGCAGCTCTTTCCTGACCATCTTCAGAATCTCATCCATCCGCGCCGAGATGATCTCGGCGAGAATTTGTTGCTTGATCATCCTCTCGACGCCAACCGCGTGCTCCGAAACACCGTTGCGCATCTGCCCCGCCGCGCCCACACCCAGCTTCGGCACTATCACGCTTTCGTCGGGATCGACGGCATCGATCAGACAGGAACCGGCCCGCTTCTTCAGCAACTCCGCATCGGCGTGAGATGTGCGCAGGCCGTAGGCCAGATCACGCGTGACGTAATCTCCACCGACGGCCACCACGCCGGAATGTCGCACCGCTCCCTTGTAGAAGAGCGAGTAATCGGTGGTGCCTCCTCCGATGTCGAGCAAAATGACACCGAGCTCCTGCTCATCGGCCGAGAGCACCGAGTAGGACGACGCGATCGGCTCCAAGACTAGATCGGCGACTTCATAGCCCGCGCGCCCAACGCACTTCAGGATGTTCGCGGCGCTCGTCACCGAGCCGGTCACAATGTGGACTATCGCTTCGAGGCGAACACCCGAAAGCCCGACCGGTTCGCGGATACCCCCCTGGTCGTCGATGATGAACTCCTGCGGAATCGCGTGGATGATCTGCTGATCCCGCGGCAGGCCGATCTGTCTCGCCGCCAGAACGACTCGATCCACGTCGTTTCGCACGATCTCGTTGTCTTCGCTGGATACGGCGATTACGCCTCGGGAGTTGGTGCTTCGAATGTGCTCGCCCGCAATGCCGGCATACAGACGATCAACGTGCATATCGGCCTGAGCCTCGGCCTTTTCTACGGCGCGCCTGATCGAGTTGACTGTGTCCTCGAAATTGACGACCACGCCCTGCTTCAGCCCTTTCGACGGAGAGCGGCCGACTCCGATGACCTTGATCTGACCGTCATCGGTCGCCTCGCCTATCAGGGCGCAAATCTTGGTTGTTCCGATGTCGAGACCGACAATGATGTTTTCGCTTCGGGGCACGGTCCTCACCTCCTCTCGTGACGCGGTTCCGAAGACCGATCGTCTTGAATGGCGGTCATGACCTCGACCAGATCGGGGAACCTCAGGTCGATAGTCGAGGGGATCCCATCGCTCTTCGCGATGTTCTCCAACACGAGGGCCAAGTGCTCGGCCTGCTTCGAGGCTGGGTACCTGTCCGAGAACTCTATTATGGTGCCCGTTTCGACACCGATCGCGACCGGATAGCTCGGATCGGATACATCGATTTCGCTCAGCAACACTTCGAGACCCTGAGCACGGAGAGCTTGAGCAATCGAAATTCCAGCGTGCATACCGCTGGCACCACCTTCTTCGATTCCAGTCAGAAATACGAGGTCGTGGGGCACGCGATCCAGCCCGATCTGGAGATGAGTTCCGTCGCCGTCCACCTCTTCCAGGTGGCCGGTGTTCGTCAGCACCAATGCTACCGCGACCCTCTCTTCGACGTGAACATCGATCGATCTCGTAAAGAGGTTTCGAGACACCTGCGCACTTCGAATCCTCGGACGTTTCGAGATGTGTGCCGCAAGGCTGTCGACATTGATGGAGAAGATATGCGTACCGATCAGGTCGGGCAGAGAGCTCCTCACGGCATCTACAGACAGGTCTCGAGTCCCTCGAACATTGACCTTCCTCACCTTGAGCCAGGGTGCCGATAGCAGCTCCGCAGAGACCGGTTCGTAGGCCGCATCAGCGGCCGCACCCAAGCTCAAGGTGATTCCGGCGACGAGCCCGGCGACGATCATGGCGCG
>CAZFNT010000350.1:0-4891 GCA_964520315.1 uncultured Gemmatimonadota bacterium | reverse complement strand
CCGGCCGCAAGGACGGCGCCCGCGGCGATCCGGGTGGTCTTCGAAGGGGGAAACGCGAGCAGCCCGTAGCAGAGGAGGCCGGCCACCCACCCCGCCGCGGCCGCCTCGGAGCGTTGCAGGATCGATGCGGCGAGAAGGAGCCCGGCGGCCCCCCAAAGGCACCGGCGCCTCCACCCCCGGGGCGCCAGCAGGGCTTGATGGAAGGCCAGAGGGCCCCAGAGCGCTAGCGCGGCCGCCAGCACGTTGGGGTTGCCCAGCGTCCCTCCCACGGGCCGGCCCCCGACCCAGAAGAGCGGGAGCAGGGCCGCCAGGGCCATCGGCACGGCCACGCAGGGAACCGCCCCGGCGGCAACGCGCGCCGCCGCCGGGCCCAGCAAAAGGGCGACGAGCGCGCACGAGAGCCCGACGTGATGCAGCAGACGAGCGTCGAGGAGCGGAGCCGGCTGGGGATGGAGGACGAGCGTGTCGAGCCAGCCGTAGCAGAGCAGACCCAGGAGTGCCAGCAAGAGCGCCGGCTGGATTCGGGACCGAGCAGGTCGCCGCCACGCGCTGCCGAGGCAGAGCAGGCCGCAGCCGAAGGCCGCCACGGCCATCTTGATCCGCGTCGGGTCGAAGTGGCGCGGGGAGTAGGCGAGCTCGAGGATCAGCAGGAAGAGGAGGATCGCGGCGGCGGGGCCCCAGGGGCCCGGCGCGCCCGACCGACCGGCGCGCTGCTCTCTCGACGTGGCGTCAGGCGCCGAGCGCCGGTGGGCCGGTTTCGCGGGCGTGCACCGGGGGTTCCTCATCTTGTCTCCGAGGTCTGGTGGAGAGTCGCGAGATCCGGGTTAGCGCTGGTTCGGGCTCCTCACAGAGCGCCAGATCAAGCGTAGCGCTCACTCTTCGGTCAGGGCTTTGGAGAGGGCGATCTACGACTTCATTCAGAACCACAACGAGGACCCCGCTGCGTTCACATGGACCAAGAGTGCGGACGAAATCCTCGCGAAGATCGCCGGCTTCTGCGGCGACACGCTCACTGCGCACGGCAAGGGCTAATGTATGACACGAATTAGTGTGTCAGGACACTAGGTATTTCTGCATGGACCCTCAGCGCGCCCAACATCGGCCGAGCACTACGAATCCCCACTGAAGCAGGATCCAGAGCAGGGCCAGAGCCAGACCGAATCCGCTCACGAGAACGACCGGAGGAAAGAGGGCGATCAAGGTGGAGAAATCGGGTGAGGAGGGCCCGGTGTAGCGACTCCACCCGGCGGCAAGTCCCCGCAGAAGGAAGGCCAGCCAGAAGACGAAGAGGAGGAGGTTCACGAGCGGGATCATGGTGCGCACGCGCGCACCGATCACCACCGCGTGTTCCACGCCGGCCCAAGCGCGGATCACGAACGACAGGGCGGCCAGCAGGATCATGGTGTCGATCCCGACCATCGTGCCCATCGAATGCGAGACGACGACGTGGGTGCCGTGAATCATCGCGTTGAAGGGCGGAATGGAGATCAGCAGCGCCAGAATCAGCATCAACCCGGTCCAGCAGGTGGCCGAGCGCATGAAGGAGTCGGTGACGCGCAGATCGTCGGTCTGGATCTGAGCGCGGCGTAGGCCGAGCAGATCGATGAAGACCTTGGCCAGGATGATGACCTCCAACATGCTCACGCTGAAGCTGATCCAGTGGATCCAAGGCGTCTGTGGCAGATGGTAGGTGTGATGCCCGTAGTTGGTGAAAGTGTTGAGCACTCCGATACAGAAGAGGGCGAAGGCCGTGCGGGAATGGGCGTAACTGTCATCATCTCGAATCAAGCCCGAGACATACATGAGCGATCCGTAGATCAGCAGATTGAACGAACCCACGAGCACGCCGTTCGATTTCCACTGAATCGCGATGTCTCTGATCGGCTTGCCGCTCACTTGGTCGAGTAGGTAGAGATGCCCTTCGAGATAGGTGATCATGAAAAGGGGGATGGCCACCGTCCACATATAGAGATAGACGGGGCGACCCTTGAGTCGCGTGCCGGCCAAGCGGAAGAAGTTCCAGGCGAAGACGAGCCATCCGCCCAGGATCAACAGGGAGAAGACCGGCTGATAACCGAGGTACTCGCGGCCGGAGAACTCGCCACTCAAGAGAGTGATGAGCACGCCCACCCCCGCGACTCCCCAAAGGAAGAGCTGTACGATCATTCGGCGTTGGGTGGCCCGGTCCAGGGGGCCATGTGCATTGTGAAGGTAGAAATAGACGATCGAGGTGCCACCCAGAAACGCCCAGGCGAGTGCGAAGGTCTCGTGTACGGGGCGAATATGCTGAAGCGTGATCCCCAGCGATCGAAGAATGTGTTCATACTTGCTGTAGACGACCGAGGCCGCCATCCCGCTCACCAAAGTGACAATACAGGCGCCAAGCGCCAAAAGGACGAGGACCAGATGAGGCGGCGCGGGGCGGAAGGAGCGTGAGAAATCTGTACTCATTGGTACTCGAACCAGGGTATGGCGCTCCAAGAAAGATCGTCTCGACCAACCATGCGGTCATTGAGTTCGATCAACTCGCTCCGATGTTCCGAGATCCAGGTGAGGTAACGACTGAGATCCGCGACGTCGTCTTCATCCATCGGGAACGCCGGCATCAGGCCGCGGCCGTCCCGCAGGAGCTTGGCCATCGTGGCGACCGAGCGGTCCAGAGCGGCCAGAGACACGTCGTCGGCGCGGTGTCGCCCCTCCGTGAACGGCACGTGACAGGCGCCGCAGCGATTCCGCGTGAAGATCTGGAGACCGCGATCCACCGCGGCGGGCATGGCCTCTCCGGCTTCTGCCACCCACAGCTCGGCGATCAACCGGCTGTGCTCCCAGGAATCGACGGAGCGGCGGGCGCCCAGGCGTGGGGGCAGAGAGGCTCCTGTGCGATTCATCGCCCGCAGGAAGGCGAGCACGGCCGCCCTGTTCGCATCCGAAAGTTCCATGGCGGGCATCCGCCCAAGTCCCTTGAAGAGGATCCACTGGTAGGCATCGTCCGGCGTTTCGTCGGTGACCCGGTTGGTGAGGTCGGGCCCCAGGAAGCCGCCGAATCCGTGGAGTTGATGGCAGGCCTGACAGTTGTTCCGCCTCCAGATCCCGAGCCCCTCCCACTCCTGGACGCTGAGAGGGGAGTCGTCCGATTCTCTTGGATAATCGGTATAGACCACGATCGAAACACAGAGGTAGATCAGAAGAAGCAGGCCGAGGGCCGCCTCGCGTCGCACGCTCCCCACTTGGGCGGCCCCTTGGGTGCGCGCGCAAGCAGCCTGTTCGGCGGCGTCCAGCGGGAGAACCCCCCCGATTGTTCTTCTGTTCCGAGCGTTTTCGACGACCGACCCCGCGTTTCCAGCAAGAGGATATCTGAAGCATCAATTCTACGCTCGCGCTGCTGGCGGCCGTCAACCGGCGATCTTGACGTCCGTCGGGAAGATTCGCACAATGCGAGCGCGTGGTATGGGGTCGAATCAGGAATCCCCATGGACCACGATTTCGAGCATCTCGGCGCGATGAGGTCGATCCCCTATATGGGCGTGATCCACGTCGTGGCGGAAGCGATGAAGCTGGGCTTTTTCAACGGCCACCCCGACTGGAGCAATCTGGGGCAGGGCCAGCCCGAGGTCGGGCCGATGGAAGGCGCGCCGGAGCGGATCGGGCGAATCGATCTCGAGCCGGGCGATCATGCCTATGGCCCGATCGGTGGCACGGTGGAGCTGCGCGAGGCCGTGGCGGAGCACTACAACCGTCTATACCGCGACGGGAAAGCCTCGCGATACACCTCGGAGAACGTCTCGATCGCGGCGGGCGGGCGACTGATGCTCAGTCGGCTCTTCGCCGCTCTGGGTCGGGGCAGACTCGGCTACCAGATCCCCGACTACACGGCCTACGAAGACATGATCGACTACCACAGTCACAGGGTGGCGCCGGTGCTCTTGGTCACCCATCGTGAGCATGGCTTCGGCCTCCCGCCCGACACGCTGCGCGCCGCGGTTCGGGAGCACAGTCTCGACGCCTATCTCCTCAGCAATCCCTGCAACCCGACGGGACGGCTCGTGCAAGGAGACGATCTTCGGAGCTTCGTGGGAATCGCTCGGGAGGAAGACTGCACCCTCGTTCTGGATGAGTTCTACTCCCATTTCATCTACCGTCCGGACGGGCAGCCCGGCAGCGGGCCGATCTCGGCGGCGCGACATGTCGAGGACGTGAACCGCGATCCGGTGGTGGTCATCGATGGACTCACCAAGTGCTATCGCTACCCGGGCTGGCGGGTCGGCTGGGCGGTGGGACCGCGCGACATGATCGAGGTCTTCGGTCGAGCCGCGAGTGCGATCGACGGGGGTCCGGGTCAGCCGATTCAACGGGCCGCTCTCGCGGCGCTGGAGCCAGAACGCGCGGATCAGGAGACGCATGCCTTGCGCAATGTGTTCGCACGGAAGCGAAATCTGATGTTGAAACGGCTCTCCGACATGGGGCTGAGCTTCGCGCACCAGAGCGAGGGGACGTTCTATGTCTGGGGCTGCATCGAAGATCTCCCCGCGCCCTTCGATGACGGTCAGGCCTTCTTCCGTCGCGCCCTGGAGCGCAAGGTGATGACTGTTCCGGGGGAGTTCTTCGACGTCAACCCGGGCAAAGAACGGAAGGGGATCTCGCCGTACCGACAGTGGGTCCGCTTCTCATTCGGTCCACCGGAGGACAACGTCTGCATGGGACTGGATCGGCTCGAGGAGATGCTTGCGGGCTAGTCCCCAGGGCTGGGCCGATGACGGTTCCCCGATTGCGGCAGCCGATAGGCTTCCTCCCTCGGCCTCAGCGGCCGTTTGAGCCAGGCGGGACGGCGCGTGCCGTCGGGGCTGTGGTCGCTGGCGGAGCGGGCGAGCGCACGCCATTCACGGTAGATCTC
>CAZFNT010000349.1:707-4900 GCA_964520315.1 uncultured Gemmatimonadota bacterium | reverse complement strand
ACCAGGCCCAGCTCCGTCGCTCGCCGCGTCATCGTGGGCGAGACATCGAGCGCCAGAACCGCGCCCAGCACCAGGGCGGCGACCGTGATGCCATCCATGCAGCGCTCCAAGAGGATTGCCGTGAGGAGGCCGGTGAGACTGGAGCTGCTCGATCGGCGAATCAGGACTACCCGCACGATCTCTCCCGCCCGCGCTGGAAACAGGTTGTTCACCAGAAAGAGGATCGCGGTCGCGCCGGAAAGCACCTTCCGGGGGACCGGATCGTCGCGCGGCAAGAGCAGCTTGAGTCGGTACCCTCTCAGCACGACTCCGACCACGAGCACGAGGCCGCCAGCGACCGCGTAGACCCAAGGGACCGGCAGGTCTTTGAGGGTGTCGAGGTCTTCGACATCGATATTCCGCGCCGCCAAGTAGAGCGCGATCACGCTGAAGGCGATCCCGATCGCTATGCGTCTCACTCGGTCGCTACAGCTTGTCGGTGGCGAACATGCGGTCGCCCGCGTCGCCCAAGCCCGGAATGATGAACCCTCGCTCGTCGAGGTCGGGATCGACGGCCCCGGTGAAGATGTCGAGCTCGGGGAAGCGTGCGCTCAGTGCCTCGACGCCCTGGCGCGACGCCAGCAGGCAGAGAGCCGCCATCCGCTTGGGCTCCCCCGCCTGGAGCAGCTCGGCAGCCGCGCAGAGCGTGCCGCCGGTCGCCAGCATCGGATCCAAGAGCACGATCGTGCGGCTCGCCAGATCGGTGGAGATGCGCCGGTAATAGAAGACCGGTTCCAGGCTGGCTTCGTCGCGATAGATGCCCAGATGAAGTACCGGAGCCCCGGGGAACACCCGCTGCACGCCGGGCACCAGCCCGATTCCCGCCCTCAGGATCGGGGCCAGCACGACATGCTCCCGATCGATCACGGTGCACTCGGCGCGCGCGAGTGGCGAGTCGACCAACACCTTTCGTGTCGGCAGGATCCGGGCCAGCTCGTAGGCGAGAAAACCACTGATTTCATCGACCGCAGCGCGGAAAGCGCGGGCCGAGGTCTTGCGGTCGCGGAGCACCGCCAAGCGGTCGGAGAAGAGAGGGTGATCGAGCTCGTGTACCGGCATGATTCAGCTTCCTGTGGACGGGGAATCGACGACGATAGCCGAAGCCCCGTAACGGCGCACGGTCAATCGCGACCAGGCTTCGGGGCAGAGCGGCGGCGCCTGACCCGACGCGTGCTCGAGCACCAGCAAACCCCCGCGTTCGATCGATCCGCTCGTCGCCTCGTGAATCCCCTCGAGACCGTGCGCTCCATAAGGCGGATCGGCGAAAACGAGATCGAAGCGACCTTCGATCCGAGGGAGCTCTTTCCAGACGTCGGCGGCGCGGAGCGCTCCCCTCCCCCAGGGTTGCGTGAGTGCCAGGTTTGCCCGAATAGCACGGCACGCATCCCGATCACGTTCCACCAGGAGCACCGAGTCCGCACCGCGCGAGAGCGCTTCGATCCCGAGCGCTCCGCTTCCGGCGAAGAGGTCGAGCACCCGGAGCCGATCCACCTCGAGAATCGAAAACAGCGCCTCGCGCAGGCGCTCCGTCGTGGGACGAATCCCGGGCGGCACGCGCAGGCGGTGTCCGCGAAGACGACCCCCCACGATCCGCATCAGCCGCCTTCGATCAGGCCCAGCAACGCGTCGCGAAAGCCGCTTCCGTCGCCGGCTTCGACATCGCCGTGGATCGGAGGGCCGCCTTCATCGAAGCTCGCCTCGATGCCCAGCTCAGCCAGAGCCTCGGCCAGGGCGCGCGCGCTCACTCCGCGGAGTCGCGCGACGTGCGCGGCCGCGGGCCGTGCCGGCGGCGCAACCTTCGGCTCGATCGGCGCCGGAGAATCCACCGTAGACGGAGCGGTGACCTCGACCGCCAGTGGGATCTCGTCCGACCGGGCGCCGCGCACCGGCGCGAGAGTTACCGTCGTACGGTTTCCACTGGTCGCGACCGCGTAGCTACACGGTTCCGAGAGGTCGAAGACCACACGCGACCTCGCATTGGGGTGAGGACGATACTGGCTCGTTCGCACCCCTGTGACCGGTCCTTCGACCAGCTCGGGGTGGTTCCAACGGCGAAGCGCATGCACCGTGTCGTAGAAGTCGAGCACGAGCTTCTGTGCTCCCTCACCGAGGTAGAAGTGACGCACACGGGTCGAATCGCTCAGTGTCATGACCGCGCGAGCGCCCGTCTCCCAGGGATCGAGATCCAGTCGCTCCAGGCGGGAGTCGGCGCCCAACCCTGTCGAGGGAAGAGCCATGATCGCCAGCATCGCAGCGCCCGAAATCCTATTCCTCCGCTTCAAGACCGGCTCCCTCCTCTACCAGCTCGCGACGCACGATCGCGCCTTCACGGGTGCGCAACACGACCCCTTCGGAGTCGATCGTCTCGACTCTGCACCCGTCGAGCGAGTCCCCCCGAACGATCACCAGCTCAGCGCCGCCGGCATCTCTGACGATCGCGCATACGTGTTCTCCGACCTCGACGATACCCACGGTTCGCGATCTCTCGGGGGCTCGAAAGGGATCACGCAAAGCGCTCGCATCGTACTCCGCCGGAACGAAGCTGCGCGCCATGAGCAACGCCGCGACCATTGCTCCGCCCGTCACGATCCACCCTGGTCGACGAAGGGTGCGTGCACCAACAGATCGAGCCGCCCCTTGCCATCCGACGCCCGCGTCAGCTTCAGCTCCGTCAGACGGCAGACATAGGGCAGCGACTCTATTCGCGAAACCAGCGCGCCGATCTCGTGATAGCGAGCATCTACCCGCAAGCGGAATCGTTCCTCCCCCACGGTTTGGCCGCCGAACCTGCCGAGTGTCGTCAGCTCGGCGTTTCGATCCACCTCGCCCGCGATCCGCGCGACGCGCTCCCGGAAACCGTCGATTTGCGCAGCCGCCAGCACCTCGCTGGTCACTGTCTCATTCAGCGCGGTGTCGAGGCGATCGATCTCAGATAGCTGCCCGGGAATCAGCGCCCCCGCCAGAACACCGACCACGAAGATGAGCACAATCGCAGTCTGGAGCATCGTGCCGCGCGCCTCAGCCATGGGTCGCACCCCCGGTCGACAGCTCCAGCTCGAACAGAAACGCGACCCTGCCCGCCGCCTCCATTGCGGTCTCGCCCACCCTGCCCTTCTCGATCGAGCCGCGCTCGAGCAGTGTCTCGAGGTACGAATCCACCGATTCGGAGTCGTGGGCGTGCCCCCGCAGGACCAGGCGCCCTCGGTCCTCGACGATCGAGAGCAACCACACATCATCGGCCGGCAGGGCCCGCGCGAGATCGAGGAGCAGATCGTCGTAGCGAGGTCGAGGGACCACTCCGTGAGCGGCCTGTGCCTCGATGCGTGCACGCAACCCCGCCACCCGAAGCTCGTTGCGAACGGCCAAGAAGATCGGAATAAGAGCGACGATCCCCAGCCAGGCGAAAGTCCAACTCATACCGCGGTCCGGACGGGCGGCTGATTCGCCGGCCGGCTCCTCAGGCAGCAGGTTGACCTCGATCATCGTGCGCCCTCGAGGAAACGGCGAGCGAGGCCCATGACCGGAGCCAACATCGGTGGCGCGGCGCTCCCCTTGCCAGCGGGGAGCGAGAGTTCCATCCGTTCCACCTCGTACTCGATCCGCTCCGCTACCCCTTCGCGAAGGCCGGGAAGAACCGAGAGCCCCCCCGCCATCACCACACGCTTCGGCTCGACACGGCCCCGATGCACCGCGTCTCGCACTGCCTCGGCGATACCGTCCGCGAGCCGGTCTATCGCTCCGCCCAGTGCGCGCGCTTCATCCGCACGCGCGGGCTCCGCGCCACCAGCCAGCGCCGCCGCTCGGTCGCCCAGCCCGGGCTCCAGCATCGTTTCGAGCTCCGCTCCGGTTCCACGGCGAAGCGTGTGCAGCAAATGGGGCACTCCGGAGCGCAGGGCGAGGATCGACAGCCATTCATGGCCGGTGAGGATCACGATCCCGTCCTCATTCCACTCGAAGAGGTTCGCGACCGCCAACACATCGACATCGATCAGCGTCGGGACGAGATTCGCGTCCTCTAGAAGTCGGGCGCGTTCGAGCATCGCCGAGCGATCGGCCGAGACAGCCACGACCTTTCCGCCTTGCACATCGAAATCGTGGGTCGTCTCGGCGGGGTCCCCCACGAGACGGTGTGAAAGCTCGAATCGAACCGCCTC
>CAZFNT010000349.1:0-697 GCA_964520315.1 uncultured Gemmatimonadota bacterium | reverse complement strand
GGCGATCTGCTCCGCGCCGATGCCATCGAGGTCGAGCGCGTGAATGCTCACGGAGCAGGCGGGAGCGAGGATCGCGGCCCGCGCGGTCCCACGCACTCCGAGCTCGCGGCGAAGGGCATCGATCACCCCCACCACCGCCGAGCGATCGACGATCCGGCCATCTTGAAGGGCACCCGGCGGGATGGGCGCCGCTCTCACTTCGGGCGGACCCGACGCCCGTACCCGGGCGGCCTTGACCGCACGCGCTCCCACATCGAAGCAAATGGCTCTGGTCGCTGTTCTCATTGCATTGACGGCGGTCGGTCTCGGTGGGTGCCTGTAACCAGGATCCGCCACCTAATGCGCGCTTCGCCTTGCCCAAGGCCAAGATTCGCACGGCGAAGCGCGCATTAGGTGGCGGATCCTGGTGTAGAGAATACCCGAGCCTATCGAGAGGACTCCGCCGGGGTCAATGAAAGCTCAGAGCCCCAGGAAAGGATTCTCCACTACCAGGCCGCCGATTCTCTCGCCATGCGAAAGGTCCTCGGTCAGGAGCCTCACGCACCCGGCGGCGGCGGCGCTTTCGACGATCAGGGCGTCCCAGAACGAGAGCGATCGATTTCGGTGCAGCTCGACCGCCGAGAGGATGATCGACACGTCCACCTGGACCACGTCGAGCCGTGCGAGAAGCGAGAGCTTTCGCTGCGCGATCGAAATC
>CAZFNT010000348.1:0-4901 GCA_964520315.1 uncultured Gemmatimonadota bacterium | reverse complement strand
GACCGGCGCAGATTCGCGCTCAGCTCAAGCGTTTCCACGGCTGGCGAGTGGCGGTAAAGGCGATCGCTCGGGTTCTACGAGCTCATGGCTACGAGCTGGTGCGTCGAGGCTCTCGCCCGTCTGGTCCGAATCGACGATCGGCTCGAGCTCCACTTCTGCGGATCGCGAACGGTTCTTGGAGGGATCACAGCATGAGTTGTGAGTGGGCGATGGCCGATGCGGTAGTAAACGGGTTCGGAGAAGCACTTTCACCACCGCCCATGTCCTTTTCGCACACCCACCCAGCTTTGCCGACCACGATTCTGGCCCTGGTCTCTTTGGGGATCGCTCGGCGTCTCCGCCCCGGTTGGATCGCCGTCACGATCGAGGACGCGGCCGCCGGCGAAGGCGTGAGCTCCGAGCGAATGAGCCGTCTCGTCACCCGGGCGATCGATGCCTTTGCCCCCGTGCTCGCTCGCCTCACACAGCGGGGCCGGCCCCGATCGATGCCGAGCTGCGGCGCGACGCTACCGAGCTCGCTCGGACGCGGGCCTTGCTCGAGGTCGCAACCGCCATTCTCGCGCGGATTCCGCTGCGCCGCCGCGTCGTCGGCGACCACATCGTTGGCGCCTGGAGGCGTCTGTCCACCGAGCATGGCGTAACGCAGAAACGCTTCCGCGACGCCTTCTCGCTTCCGCCGAGAACGCTGCGTTCCTGGCTTTCCGCACGGCCACCAGAGCGTCTACCATCAGAGGAACCGCCCGTCGAGCCTCCTCGCCCTCGCAAGCGCCGATTCCGGCCAGGTCGGCGGCCGCGACCAGGATCTTCTGGACTCGGTGATCGTGGACCAGCGGAGTGTGCCGATCACGTGATCGAAGCTCTGAGCGCGACGCTTGATAGCTGCCCCTGTGCTCAGGCGATCACCGACCACGGCACTCCCTACATGGCCGCGGCGACCCGGCAAGCGCTCGATGCCCTCGAAGTCGAGCACGCCCCGCAACGCGAAGGAGACCCACTCGGCAAGGCAACCATCGAACGCGCCTTCGGGAGCGTGAAATCGCTGGCCCGTCCGTTGCTCGATCTGAGCGACCGACTCGCCGCGAGTTGGCCCGCCCTCTCTCGCGACGATCTCGCCAAATCGCTGGCGAAGCTCGTCCTCGCATGGCTCCTGAGGGCCTATCAGGCGGGCGCACGCGCCACCCGTACCGCGGTCTCCGAACGCGGCCGCATCGACACAGCCTCCACTGCGCGGCTGGCCGAGGAATCTCGTGAACGCGCCCGTGCTCAGGAACGCAGCGCCCGGCTCTTGCTCGCCCACATCCACGACATCTACGACATCGAAGGCTCTCTCGCCGACTTCATCCGCGCTCTGCGCCGCTATCCCATCGCCGTTCTGCACCAGGCCGAGCGCAGCTTCGGGACCCAAGTCCATCGCGACAAAAAAAAGGAGCGCTCCGCCTACTTCGCCGCGATCGTCCGTCGCCACCACATGGACCATCAGCGCCAAAAGGCGGGCCGGGAACGAGAGGAACGAGAACGCGCCCGAGAAGAACAAGTACGCGCCGCGGCCGAACGCGCTCGAGTCGCCAGACGGAACAGCCCGATCGGTGCCCTTCGCCTTGCCATACAAATGCTCCCGATGCAGTGGGACGCAACACGCAAACGGCTCCGCTTCGATGGCCACGGCCTGCCCCGAGCCTGTATCAGAACCTCAATCCGAGACATCGCCAAAGGCGTACTCGAAACACTCGACCAAAGGCAGTTCCCCGAACTACTCTGCTTGGGTGCGATCGAGGCACTCCTCGACGAGGTCATCCGCCAACAGCAAGCCAACAACAATCTAACCGCAGCCGAACAGGCGGAGATGCGGTGCAGATGGGATGCAAACACGGGAGTTATTTCTTCGCCGACCCTAACTGCAGGAGGCAACGTCGAGTGCCAGTCAATGAACGAACCCAGTCCGCAGCGCACGGAAGTCCGCATTCCGCCTCTCCAGACCGGCAAAAGGACTGGGCGATCTTCTTGACCCTATTCGCATTGGTATTCCTCTCCAGGTGGCCCTTCATCTTCCACGGATACGGCAGCGATGCAGACGCTTGGCGCGTTGTTCTCGCCGGGAAATCGATCCTCGCGACAGGGAAATACTCGGTGTCGCGTTTTCCGGGCTACCCCATTCACGAGTTCGGCTGTGCGTTGATGGCCAATGCCGGACCGCTGATCGTCAATGGCGTCACAGCCGCGCTCAGCGCCGTGGGCGCGGTGTTCTTTGCTCTTTCGATGAGAGAACTGGGCTACAAGCACCACATAGTGGGTGCGCTTGCGCTCGCTTTCGTACCCGTGGTCTACATCAATAGCACCAGCAACATGGACTATGTCTGGGCTCTGGCACTTATCTTGGGCAGCCTGCACAGCGTCTTGGTCGGCAGAGCCATCTCGGCCGGCATTTTGCTTGGGCTTGCGATCGGCTGCAGAATCACTTCTGGGGCGATGGCGCTTCCCCTTGCCCTACTGCTCATCGACCAGCAGAAGAAGGTCCGCAGCATGCAGCAGGTGATCAAGCTCTGTGTACCTGCATTCATCATCGCGACGCTGGCATTTGTCCCTGCGTATCTAGTGTACGGTCTCGCTTTCCTCACTTTCCATCAGCTTCACTATCCTCCTATGACACATGTGATTCAGGCGTTCACCGTCGGAACATGGGGGGAAATAGGGCTAGGGGCGATTGTGCTCGGGACTTTGGCCCAAACTGTATGGCGCCGGGCTCAACGGGCCAGAACCGCTCAAGATGACGGGAGCTCCAGGGCCGCAGTCGCTGCTTGGCTTGCAGCCGTGCTGCTCTACGGCCTAGCGTTCTTGAGACTTCCCACAACACCAGGCTATCTCATACCAATGGTGCCATTTGTCATTCTCCTACTCAACAGAGCATTCGAGAGTCGGGTATTCGTCGCTTTTTGCGCGTGCCTGGTCATCTCACCTTTTGTGGGATTGGATTGGCCGGGCCTATCCAAAGGTCAGCTTCTGTTGGACCACGACAAACGACGTCAAGACATGGAAGTGCTCGATACACTCTTGGCGATGGAGAGATGGACGGAGGAACAGGTCCTCATTGTTGCGGGGGCATGGGCACCGAAACTGCGGGCGAGCGGTGCGGCCGTCCCCAAGAAGAGCGTGAACGGAGCTTTCTTGCTCAACGATTATGGTCGCGTGCGCGCGGTATTCGCGCTCGGGCAAGACAAGCTCGAGGACTACCTCGCGCGGGGATATAGAGTCTACTATCTACCCGGGGTCAGGGCCCAAATCCTCGCTGAATACCGATATGATCTTATGGAGAGCGGTGCCGTCCCGCTCCTGCAGGAGTAGCGCTGGCACACATCTTCGCGGTGGGGAGTGGGGAAAGGCGCCCTTGAAGGCGAGGGCCGAAGGCGGGTGAATGGAGTGGTAGAATCCCGGTGCGGGTCAGTGACCTTCGAGCAGTGTTTCTCGTCTGACTTGCGACTGAACCACCATTCGCACGTGCGGAACGCCCTTCAGAGCGAGTTTTCGCCTTTCAGCTTGTCCGAGATCGAGCTTGTGATCCCCCCTCGACTGAGCCCACATGCCTTCCTCTCTTGCGGCTCCTCGAGACATTCTTGGATCGATTTCGGTCGGATTTCGCCTTGCTGCGCCCCTTCGCGCCTGAGAGCCGCCGGTGTAGGGCAAGCTCCGCCCCTTGCGCCGGCTAGCTGTCATACGTGTCATGCGCCCCCAAAGCCTGCCGCAAATCGGGCCTGAGATTCCGCAACTAGAATCGTAGTCGCCGAAGGGATGGGCGCTAAACCGAGCCGAGTGGGAGGAAGGGCTGCGGGAGCAAGGAATCCTGCGCGATGACTTGGACGATCAGGCGTTGCGGCGGGGGGCGCGCGAGCTCTTCTCCAAAGGCGCCGATTCCGGGCGGAACCGTTCCCGGGAGGAGTCAGTCGCAGGCAACCGGCTCTTGACCAGGAATCGAACAGCGATCGAGCGGCCGCATGGTCACCTGATCATCCACATGAGGGCACCAAACCTCGCATGAAGACTCGGTGCCAAGCGCTGAGTTCTCATCGTCGCGGTGATCGACGGCCTCCCTGCTCCGCGACCTCGAGAACCGATTCGCGATGTGCGACGCGGGCTTCGACGGCAATCTCACCGATAGAGAGATGACGCTCGACGGGGCGCCCATTTCCGACGTAGACCAAAGCTCTGGGTGCGGACTCCCTCGCTGGCGCCCCTTTCCGGGGCGACCGAGGGGTCGGCGCGAGAATTGCTTGTCGTCATGCTTGTCCGGTTGACGGAACATGGCACTAGATCGGAACTCTCGCCGGAGAGACGAGTGTCAGGACCGCCATGCAATCGTAACTCCGCACTCTCTGTGGCGAACTTGGGGTTGTGACGGGGAGGGGTGACGATCATCGCGTCGCGGTTCGATCGATCAACCCGCCGCTTCGGAAGGCGCGGAGCCGGGGGGTGTGCCTGGAAACGCGACACGGAGCCCGGCCCGCCAGTATTCGGTCCGCCAAATCCTGGATGTTTGACTTCCTACCCTCCAGCCGCCATACTCCGCACTTGCTCTGATGGCGTGACGCCGCGGGCACGAGAGTGAATATCCGCCCAACCCCCGATTCAGTGGGGTGGAACGAGCAGGGGGCGCCGCCTTCGGGTGGTGTCCGAGATCGAGTCGCCGAGCCCCGGTGATCGCATTCCCCCTGTCAGGTCGGCCGAGGTTACGGGTCTCGGTGGGGCGTTTTTCTTTTGGACGGAAGTCGATGCGCAAGCAGATTCAGGTTCTTTCGGGGACTTCGAACCGACCGCTGGCCGAGGCGATCTGTAATCATCTGAACATTCCGCTGGGAAATGTCGAGCACCGGCGGTTTTCCGATGGCGAGGCCTTCGTTCGTATCAACGAG
>CAZFNT010000347.1:3543-4908 GCA_964520315.1 uncultured Gemmatimonadota bacterium | reverse complement strand
CGGTCGAGGACAGGAGACCGAAGAGGATGACGATCGCCATGGGTGTCTGAATCTCGCTGCCGGGCTCCCCGCCGGAGAGCGCCAAGGGGACCAGGGCCAGACCGGCCGCGAGCGCGGTCATCACGATGGGAGCGAGCCGTTCCATCGCGCCACGCCTCACGGCCGTGGCCAGGTCGCTCACGCCCTCGTTGAAGTCGGGAAGAAACGCGCGCCCCGCTCGCCCGAGCGCGAGCCCAGCCAAGACGAGCCCCGCGATGCACAGCAGGGCGACCGGCCTCCAGCGGGTCATCGTCGCGGACAAGATCGGTTCGTAGCCGGCCTTGAGCCCACGCACCACGATCGGCTCTACGCCACGGCGCACCGTTCGCGACCGGGGGAGCAGGAACGAGCACAGCGCCGGCGTCACGGTGAGCGCGACGATCAGCGAGGCGAAGAGGGAGACGACGTACGCGAAGCCGCGGGGCCGGAGCAGTCGCCCTTCGACTCCGGAGAGGAAGAAGAGCGGTAGAAACACCAGGATGATGATGACCGTGGCGAAGACGATGGAGCCGCGGATCTCGTGAGAAGACGACGCTGGGCGGCGGTGAGCTCTGCCTGCGCCTGGTCCTCGTCACGTCTGGCGGCGACCACCCGCCGCTTCGGAACGGCGCCCTCCGCGAGGAGCCCTTCGAGCCTCTCCCTTTCGCTGCGCGCATGCTCGAGATCGAGCCGAGCGCTGGCGTGCGCGAGCTCCAGTGAAGCGATGTCCGCCTCGGCGCCAAGCCGCGGGGCGAGCGTCACCAGAACCTGGTCTGGTTCGACCTGTTGGCCGATGCGCGGAAACCCCTCTCCAGCGGTGACCAGTCGGCCGGACACTGGCGCGGTGACGTGCACCTCACCATCGGCTCTCGCCCGGACCGTCCCGCTCAGGGCAAGAGAAGGACGCAGCGCGCGTTCGGTTGCCTCGGCGGTTGCGAAATCGATGGGCCACTGCTGCTCCTTCAGGAACGAGATCCCCGCGCCGGTCTCGCTCTCGTCCGGCGACACGGCGTGGGCTGCGGCGGTCGCGTCCGAACACACGGTCACCTCACCCAGGACGTGGGTGTCGGCCAGAGCCTTCGATTCCAGGTGCAGGGAGAGCTCACGCGGGCCGCCATGCAGCGGTCGAGCCTCCGGCGCAGGAGCGGGTAGACCACCGCGACCCCGATCGCGGCCACCATCGAGAAGAGCACCGCGGCGAGCGCACCGAGCTGGATGAGTCCCGCCGCCTTCATCCCCCCTCGCCCCTGTGGTCTTTCATCCGCTCCTCGACCATGCGCGCCAGCCGTTCGAGGTGCTCCGAGCCGGCGCGCTCGGTCAGATCGACAAAGGCAGCGAGCATGCTCT
>CAZFNT010000347.1:0-3533 GCA_964520315.1 uncultured Gemmatimonadota bacterium | reverse complement strand
GGCTCGCCGTCCATCACCAGATCCACCACCTGGTGCAGCGCCCGCCGGTTGAAGTCCTCCCGATTGACCCTCGGGGCGTAGAGATACGCGTGGCTCACCTTCTCGCGCGACAGCAAGCCCTTCTCGTGTAGCCGTTTCAGGGTGGACTGGATCGTGTTGACGGTGATCTTGCGCGGCCGGCCGATGACCCTGTGCACCGCCTTGGCGTCGCCGGGACCTTCGGACCACAGATGCCCGAGCACGGTCCACTCGAGCTTTCCGAGGTGGGGCGGACGGTTCGAGCGCATTCTCTTGACTCCTGCGGTGATCGACCAACGTTCAGGGCGCGGAATCTACACGAAGGAAAACCGATCGTCAATCGGTGTTTTGCAATCGGCTCTCGCCGCTGATCACGAAAAAAGCAACGATCGAGGTGTTGCTCCATCGAACCACGGCGGATGGGGCGGCAAAAGTGTTGCTCTCGTCTCTGATGGCGAAGCCAGGGCCAAGTTCGTAGCTGCGCTCGGCGCGCTGGCGACCGCGATCTCCGGCGCGCGGGAGCTATTTCTTCGCCCAGAGAGCGACGGTTTCCGGATCTTCGATTCCACGCAACACTTCCGACCTTCGAAACCGCGCCCAAGAGCAGGGAGCGTGCCGATGGCGCAACATATGCCCGCGCATATGCATGGACAATCGGAATGCGATTCGAGCGCGGGAAAGCGTGACAGTCATCCCAATTTGCGTCGGCCGCGTCGACACAGATACAATCGCGGCGTGCGCTCCACTCGCCGCCTCCATTTGGCGGCCCTCCTGAACGACACCGGGCTCTACCTGGCCTTTTCCGCATTGCCTTTCCGCGCCCTGGAACTCGGCGCGGGACCGGTAGCTCTTGGAGCCCTTCCAACTCTCTATGCCGGCACCTACATGTGCGCCGCGGCTCTGGGCGGGCGCCTATCGGATCGGATTCCCAGACTCTCCCTGGCGCGCGCGGGCTGCGCCCTCTTCGTGGTGGGGAGCCTGATTCTGTCGCAGACTTCCACCCTTCTTGGCCTTGCGGCCACGATACCTCTTCTGGGGATCGCGCTGGGGTGCTTCTGGTCCCCGATCCAGGCGACGCTCTCCGACCGGGTCGAGCCCGCGCAGCTACCGAGAGAGATCGGCGTCTTCAACGTGGCGTGGAGTCTGGGAAAGGGCACGGGGATCGTGCTGGGCGGCGTGCTCGCGGAGGCCCTTGCGCCCAATCTCGTGCTGATATTCGCGGGCGTGCCGGTCCTGGCTACTTTCACCCTTCTGTCGACCGATCCCGAGCGCCGCGCGCTCGTCGCGCTCCCTGGTCCGCCTGATGCCGAACTCGCGGGCGCCCCCGAACGGCCCGACGTGCTGCTGCGCCTCGCCTGGATGACGAATGCGCTCGCCTACGGAGTGGTCGGGATTTTCAACATGCACGCCCCGGCACATCTGCTCGATCTTGGCTCGGGGCCCTTGGAGTTCGGTATCCTCTTCGGGTCGGTTTTCGTCGTACAAACCCTCACTTTCGTCGCCGTGGCTGCGGCGCATCCCAGGCCGACCCGCGGCACCTTGCTCCTCTCGCTGGCAGCGGCGGCACTGGCGCTGACGCTCTTTCTGCTCGCGCCGGGGCCTTTACTCCGCCTGGTAGCCCTGCTGCCTTTAGGTGTAGCGACAGGTTTGGCGTATCACGCCTCTCTGCAACGGAGTCTCGACCGTGCCCACGGGCGGGGTCGCACCGCCGGCCTGCACGAGACCCTCATCGGCGCGGGCAGCTCGACGCTCCCTCTGCTGGGCGGCGCACTCGCGGCACTCACGTTCTCGCTGGAGGCCCCCTTCGTTCTTGGCATCGCTTTTCTGCTCGTCGGATTCTTCGTCGCGACCGCATTTCGACCTCGCGAAGATCTGATGTAGCACAGTTCGACTACGGGCCCCATGACTCCCGGCCGGTCCAGGCTCCCGGTCGAGAAGACGAAGTGTCGGGGGACCGAGTATTGACTTGCCGGTCGCCGTGTCACCGACGCGAGGCATGCCCCACCGCCCCGCTCCTGACGAAGTTCCCGCCCTGTCTGCCGGCGAAGAGAGGGAGCTCGGCGCGCTCCAGCTCGCGCTCAATTGTCGGGATCCTCTCGGTTCCAGCCCGACTCGCGATCATCACGCGCGATACGGTGACCCCTATCGCCTGAGGGCTTGCTCCACCGCCCCCCGAAGATCGACATCGTCGCGATCCGCGGCGATGCGGCGAAGGCGGTCCATCAGCGCGTCATCGTGCCGGTGGATCGCCAGCGCGTCGATAGCTTCGCGGGCGCTCGGGCCTTCCGCGCGCGCTACCATGCCGAAAAGGTGGTCGAACGCGGCATCGGTGCGCGCGGTGGCCAGCGCCAGTAGAGCCACCTCACGCGGCCCCCCGGACTCGCCCGCCCAGGCGATCAGAAGCTCGACGGCCGCCGGATCGTGCGATTCGCCGAGAGTCAGCGCCACCGCCTCGGCTCGCTCCGCCTCGGTGCGACGGAGCAGCTGCCGGGCCAGATCGAGGGCCGCCGCCGGGGCCAGACGCAGAAGCGCCCGCATGCACTCCGAAATCACCGCCATCTCTTCGTCCCCCACCAGCAATTTATGCCGCAGAACCGGTCCCCCCTGGGGATCCTCGGCGTAGGCGAAAGCTCGGGCGGCCGCGATTCGGGCCTCGGCTTCGGGGTCGGCGAGCAGCTCCGCCAGCTCCCCCAAGGCGTCGGGGTGGTTCATGCGCACCAGGCCAAGGGCGCAGATGGCGCGGAGCTCGGCGGCTGTATCGGCTTGCCCGCCCCAGACCGGTTCCATCTGACGCAGGCGGATTCCTCGCGGATGCACCGATTCTCGGCCGAGGTCGAGCCGGTAGAGGGCGTCCGCGAGGGCGGCTTTGGCGGCGCATCCGGGATCTGTCTTGGCGCCATTCGCCACGAAACGCTCGAACGCAGCCGCCAGATCGTCTTCCAAAAGGCTCAGCTCGGCATCGGCGGCGAGCCGTGCCGCGGCGGCTACGGCGTGCGAAGGAGCGCCTGCCAAGATCGCCCGCAACCTCTCGACCGCCCCCTCCGAGCTCGGATCAGCACGCAGCTTTCGAATTTCGGCGAGCGCCGCCTCGAGCTTTGTCGACACCGTTCAGCGCCCCCAGCTCGAAGGTTGGTCCCCCATCCAGAACTCCAGCGTGGCGCCCTCCGCGATCTGCCCGTGATCGATGAAAGGCGCGTCAAGAGGCGCGTCATCGATCCGGGCCCCCTGAATGTAGTAGCGGCCCGGTCCCGCGTCGTGGGCGACGATTCGCAGATCTCCGGTCGCCAGATGGAGTGTGACGCTGTCGAAGATCGGGCTGCCGACCCAGTAGCGGGTCGATCCGGCAAGGGGGTAGAGTCCCATCGCGGAGAATACGTACCAGGCCGAAAGCGTTCCGTAGTCATCGTTTCCGTCGAGCCCGGCGGCTCCGTCCCCATAGCGTGTCTTCATGATCCAACGCACCCATTTCTGCGTCAAATCGGGGCGGCCCGCGTCATTGAATAGGTAGGCGGCGT
>CAZFNT010000346.1:1181-4936 GCA_964520315.1 uncultured Gemmatimonadota bacterium | reverse complement strand
AAACACCAACAGGTCAAGTGCCTAAAGTGCCACCAGCTCGAAACATTCATCCATGGTGACATCGTGGATCGGGATACCCAATATCTGTCGTTTGATGGGGTCGCCGATGCGGGCGGCGGCCGCGGCCTCAATGGCGGAAATGTGGCCCACCGAGCGAGATCGCGTCACCCTTTCGAGCAGCTCGGCGAAGCTCTCGGCGGGGCATCGGGGCAGCAGACGACCCGCTTCTTCGAGTGCCGCTCGGCCGATGTTGGCGCAAAGCGCCGGGTTGCAGGCGAGCCGAACCAGCGCCGCCCCCAGCTTGTCCACATCGACAACCAATCCGGTGACCTCGTGCTCGATCAGCTCGCTGCCGGCGATTCCTCGCACGGCGAGCACCACCTGGCCGGCGCTCATCGCCTCGATCACCGCGCCGCGGGTCTGCGGCGGCCCGAGGGCGACGGCGATCGTCGGCGCCTGCCCCTTGTGGAGGTGGTCGAGAGCCGCGTGCGGCGCGATCCAGGGATCGAGCAAGCGCGCGCGCAGCTCGCTCGAGGTGCGGGCCTCCAGCTCGCGCACGGTCTGCACCGCGAGGCGAACGTGGGTTTGCTCCGCCTCTCGCAAGGAGTGAAGGGCGGTGAGGATGCGTTCTACGTCGGCCCAGCGACGTAGCGGAACCGGAACCGCGGCCAGAATCGGAAAGCCCGGGCCGCATCCGCCCGCCCAGGGAGATCGTTCGACAGTGGGGGCTCCGGGCAGGCGCACGCAGCGTGCCGGGGGGAAGTTGGCGCGTAGCGCGGCGAAATGGGCGGCGGAGGTGCTCAAGAGCACCGCATGGGCGTAAAAGCGCAAGGGGAAGCGTCGCCGCGGAGGATCGTCGTGCCCGGAGCCGGCGGGATCGATGACCACCCGGCGCGGGATTCGATGGCGCAAACCCAGCCCAAGAGCCTCGCGCGTCGCCTCCGGCCCCACGCCGATGATGCCGCGCAGCTTTACCTTCTCGCGCAGCTTGCCGAGCTCGGTGGGGCGCTCGATCGCATGGAAGAGCTGGTCGCCGATCCGTTCCGCCTCGATCGCCTGGCGCAGCGCCGCAGGCAACGCGCGGAGCCCTTCACGTGGGAGTAGGACCGCCCAGTGGTGGGGGCGCCTGGTGGATGGGGTGATGGCTCTTTGGGGCATCGTTTGGTGGTGCGGGGTCGATGAGGGCGGAAAGAGGCGCGGCGGAAGCAGAGAGATTACTACTCGATCGGACGGGGCGCTCGTAGTCCTCCAGCCGATTCTGCGGGGCGACTGGAAAACTGCCTCTCGTGCTCCGCGTAGAGCGCCGATCGGCCGGCCGCCATTGCTGGTATTCGACCCACGCCACCGGGGTTTCGTGCCCACCGCCGAGCAGACCCTCCGATTTGATATCGTCCCCCTGTCCTGATCCCCCTTCGATTGGAGCGCTTGAGCGAATGATCCGAGTTGAATCCGAGGTTGGTCGACTACGGCGAGTGCTGGTCCATGAGCCCGGACCAGAGATCGATCGCATGGTTCCGGCGATGATGGAGGAGTTGCTCTTCGACGACATATTGCATGGTGAGGGTGCTCGCCAAGAGCACGCCCGTTTTCGGCGAGTGTTGCAGCTTCTCGGTGTCGAAGTTATCGAGGCCCGTCGCCTCCTGGAAGAGACACTGGAGCAGCAAGAAGCCCGAACTTGGCTGCTCAACCTGATCGAGGACGCCGTGCCGGTCAATATGCACGGCCGCCTGCGCGCCGCGGACGCTCCGACATTGACGCAGTACTTAGTGGAAGGTGTTCGCTTCGAACCCGATCACAAGGGCATCGAAGCGCACGAGCTCTACGAGCTTCCACCCTTGCCGAACTGGTGCTTTCAACGAGATCCCCAGATTGTCATCGGCTCCGATGTGCTCTTCGCGTCGATGGCCACACCGGCACGTTACCGGGAGGCGTTGCTTTCGCGGACCATCTTCCGCTTCCATCCGGAGCTGAGATCGACCGAGATGATGCTCGATCCGCTCGCCCCCGAGCCTGGCCGGCCTCTTCTTCTCGGGCTCCACAGGCCGCGGATCGAGGGTGGCGACCTGCTCGTGCTCTCCAAGGATCTGATGATCATCGGCGAATCGGAGCGCACCAACGCCGTTGGGATCCGCCGCTGCATCAGAGAGCTCGCCGCACGCGAAGGAGGACCCCGCTATCTTCTGATCGCCGAGCTACCCAGAAGGCGTGCCTACATGCACCTCGATACACTATTCACCCCGGTAGATCACGACGCATGCCTGATCTACGCTCCGGTGATTCTGCGCGAGGGGATCGAGTCGGCTCAGATCTACGAGTGTGACCTCCATGCATCTCAACCGCGCCCCGTTCTAAAGGGAGATCTGCTGACCGAGCTGCGCAGGCATGGCTTGGATCTGGAGCCGATCAGCTGCGGAGGCGCCGATTACGTCGCCCAACAGCGCGAGCAATGGACCGACGGCGCCAACTGCCTGGCTCTCGCCCCGGGGGTCATCGCTCTCTACGACCGCAACCTGCGCACCGCGGACGAACTATCGCGGCACGGCTTCGATATCGTGCGCGCCAAGGACATTCTGCTAGGCGACACTGAGCTCGACCTGGATCGAGCCGGTCGAACCTGTATCCTGCTCTCCAGCCACGAGATCTCCCGCGCCCGCGGCGGACCCCATTGCCTCACGCATCCGCTCCTGCGGGACGCCCCGACTTGACCCCCGGGGGGACGGAATCTAGCCTCCAGCGTCCCTACTACTTCAGTTCCCGAGCAGGATGCCATGGCCAGAATCGATCGCTGGGGTGAGCCGGATCCGAACCGGATCACCCTGCTCTTCTTCAGCTGCAACTACGTGATCGGCGGCATGCAGAGGCAGCTCACCGATCTCGTCACCCATATCGATCGCGACCGCTACCGCCCTCTCGTCGCCTGCTTCGGCCCATCGGGGCCCTTTGCCGACGAGCTGGAAGAGGCGGGCATCCCCTTCGATTGCTGGGATGTGGCGCCTTCGTACGACCTCACGGCACCCCGGATGCTTGCGCGACTGGTCCGCCTCATTCGCCGCGAGCGGGTTCAGATCTTCCAGACCTACGAGTTCCCGACCAAGGTGCTCGGCTGGATCGCGGGGCGGATCGCGCGGGTCCCCGTAATCACCTGCGCCGAGCACGGCACCGGCGAGCCGAAAGACAGCCCGCGCAAAACCTGGCTTCTGCGCAAGCTGAGTCCTCTTTGCGATCACTTCATCTACGTCGCCGACGCCCAGCGTCGCTTCTATCGCGATAAGCGCGGTTTTCGGCTCGATGGCCGCACAGAGGTGATCTACAACGGGATCAACCATCACCGTTTCGATCCAACGACCGTCGCACCCATCCCGCGCACCGAGCTCGGAATCGACGAGGGCGCCCCAATCGTCGGAATCACGGCCGTCTTGCGCGAAGAGAAGGCCCACGAAGTGTTGCTCCGCGCGATGCCGGTGATCGAGAGTCATGCGCCGGGCGCCCGCGCCCTCATCGTGGGCGACGGCCCCGAGCGAGCCAAGATCGAATCGCTCGCCCGTGAGCTTGGTGTCGAAGACCGAATCGTGATAACCGGTTTCCGAAACGATGTGGAACGCATCCTGCCCCTTTTCGACGTGATGACACTCTGTTCCGATCCGGTCGCCGAAACCTGTCCCCTCTCCGTGCTCGAGGCGATGTGCATGGGCAAGCCGATCGTCGCCACGAGCGTGAGCGGCCTGCCGGAGCTGGTCGTCGAAGGGGAGACCGGC
>CAZFNT010000346.1:0-1171 GCA_964520315.1 uncultured Gemmatimonadota bacterium | reverse complement strand
GACCGGCCACCTGGTCGGGATACGCGACCACGAAGCGCTGGGCGACCGCATCGGACGCCTCCTCGCCGATCGCGAATGCGCCCGCACCATGGGCGAAGCGGGTAGGGAGCGCGCCCTCGCCGGCTTCACCATTCCCCACATGGTGGCGCACCATGAAGAGTACTACGAGCGGATCCTCGAAGCGATCGCAAGCTGATTACTACTCCACCTCCCAAGTAGCCCGCCCCGCCAGCAACTCCTGCATCGCTGCATCGTCCACAGGCCCCGCGTTCTTCTGAACCTTCGCGATCTTCTCATGCACCGCCCGGTCGTAGGGCATTGAGTCGACCGCTCGCAGCACGCCGATAGGTGTCGGATAGGCAGGATAGGCAAGCCGCGCAAGCAGAAGCGCCAATGTCGGCTCCGGTGCCGCCTCGTCGTGCACCAGCAGATCGTCTTCCGTGACGCCCCCCTCACCGAGTGTCACTACTTCCGGCGTCAGGCCGCGCATCCGGATCCCACTCTCTCCGTCGATGCCGAATCGCATCGGCCTTCCATGCTCGATGAGAAGCTGGCGCTCTTTCTTGACCTTCTTGTCAGTGATGCTCTCGAAGGCGCCATCATTGAAGACACTGCAGTTCTGCAACACCTCCACGAAAGCAACACCCTTATGCTCCGCCGCCCGCCGCAGCACTTGCTGCATATGTTTCGGGTCGCGATCGATCGTGCGCGCCACGAAGGTGGCATTGCAGGCGAGCGCCAGAAACACCGGATTGAAAGGCTCCTCGATCGATCCGTACGGCGTCGACTTGGTGATCTTGCCCACTTCCGAGGTCGGCGAGAACTGCCCCTTGGTCAGCCCATAGATGCGGTTGTTGAAGAGGATGATCTTCAGGTCGATGTTGCGGCGGATGGCGTGGATCATGTGATTCCCGCCGATCGACAGGCCGTCGCCATCACCAGTGATGACCCACACCGAAAGATCGGGGCGCGCCGTCTTCAGCCCCGTCGCGACCGCCGTGGCCCGGCCATGGATCGTGTGGAATCCGTAGGTGTCCATGTAGTACGGAAAACGGGAGGAGCACCCGATTCCGCTTATGAAAGCGTAGCGCTCCTTGGGCAAGCCGAGCTCCGGCAACACCTTTTGAACCTGCGCGAGGATCGAGTAGTCGCCGCAGCCGGGGCACCATCG
>CAZFNT010000345.1:0-4942 GCA_964520315.1 uncultured Gemmatimonadota bacterium | reverse complement strand
CTGGTCAGCTCCGTGTCGGCGAAGATCATCACCCCGCCCTGCGCATTCAGCTCGGCCACATTCTGCTCGACCCGATCGTACTCCTCCTCTTTCTGCAGGCAGTACGAGTGAGAGGTCGATGTGAACCAATCGGCCCCCAGTGCGTCGTACTGGGTCTTGAGCACGTCGAGCGTATTGTCGTCGCCCCAGTTGATCGACTCCGCCTGGCAAGTGGGGCATCCCCGGAAGAACCCCGCCTCGTCTTTGCAGTCGTGAACGTGCAGATCGCCCGTGAACCACTCCCCCTCCACGGCGACCATCGGCAGCTCGCCCGTGCCCCCGACACCAAGGGGCAGCCGGGGGAAGTCCGCGATTCTCCTGACCTGCTGTCGCAAGGTCGCGATCCCCGCCTCGCCATCCGGCGCCGTGTAGGCGACCTCGATCCGAAAATCGACGAGCTCCCCGGCCCCGCCCCGCAAGAGCCGATCGAAAGGCAGCGTCAGTGGAAGCAGCCCCATCGGGCGCGCATCGGCCGTCAGTGCCGACGCCCGGCTGCCCAGAAGCTGAAGCTCCTCGAGCATTCCATCACGCTCCTCGACCTCGAATGCCTCGAAGGCGTTGTATGGCACGAATCGATGGCTGTAAGCCTTGCTCTCACCGGGCGGCACGAGCTGCCCCAGGCGGATCATCTCGCCGTAAAGCCCCTCGTCGCCGGCAAGAAGCAGGTCGCTCTCGCCTCGCGCCACCACACGATCACCGGCGCGCACCTCGACCCCCTCGATCCGCACCCGGGATCCGTGGGCGCCGCCGTAGTACACCTCCACGTGCGCCCGCACCGGCACGGCCCGCCGAATCTGCTCGGGGAACCATGCTCGCAGGCGCAGATGGGGTGAGGACATCGGCCATGCGGCCTCCTCGGCGAGAAGAGCCGCGTCGGGTAGGGGGGAGGTGGCTGCGAGGGCGCTCGGCACACCGGCGCAGAGGAATGGGATGAAGGCGGTGAGGAGAGCTTTGCGTTTCATCGAGACGACTCCGGTGGGCGGTCCATGTGTACCCCCGATGCTAACTGTCATGCTCCCACAATTCTTGCCGCAGTTCGGGCCTGAGATTCCACAAGTAGAATCGCATTCATCGATGGGGTTGGGACCGAGCATTGACTCTCCGGTCTCCGCCATTCGTCGCCAGGCATGCTCGGCGGCTCCGCATCCCCGAACCTCCCGCCCTGCGTGCTCTCTACACGACGAGGCCAGGCGCGTCCCACAGCGGCGGAACCGGTCGGCACACAGTTCGGAATCGAGCCCGGTGCCGACTGAAGAAACTGCGCTTGAAAACCGATCACCAACCCGCTACGATGTTGAGAAATCAGCAACAGGACATCCTGGCGCTGGCGCCAGGGAAAGGAGCAAATCCATGATGTTGCAAGTGCGTTCTCTCTCTCTCTCTCTCTCTTGTGTGTGTGTGCCTCGGCTTTGACGCCGGAGAGTGCCGTGCTCAGCAGAACCCGCCCCCGCGCCCCGCGCCGCCACCTCTGAGCTTGAACCTGCTCGAGAACGCCAATTTCGAGCTGAACAGCTACCACGATGCAGCCTCGGGCAACCTACTTTTTTGGGGCGCACGCGCCTACACCAATCCCTTCATGACCGCGGAATACGGGGGTTGGATCAAGCCGGAAACCGCCAATTGGACGAATGGGGCCGACGGCTATGTGCGTTGGCGTGACGACACATCGTACAAACCCCTCATAGTGTTCACGCAGAGCTCGGAGCTCGTTGGCTCGCCTGAACGAGCTCAGGTCTTCGCATCGTATCGGCGCAATTCCAGCAACGAACACCTCGGAGTGTTTCAGAACCAGTGGGACACTTCCGACGTCATCGTCCAGATCGGAGCCAAGGGGAACGGGGTCGACGGCATACTTTACGTCGTTCTCGACGATGTGCAGCTCGCGACGAGCGGATCGATCGGGTACTTCGTTGAAGAGGTCGAGATCGACCAAGACTGGGCCACCTATGAGGTGCGCTTCAGCTTCACCGAGCCGGTGCTCATGTGCGGTCTTCAGATCGGTTGGCGGAGCTTCAACGCCGACGAGGGTGGTGGCGCGCCCGACGAAGCCGTGATCGACTGGATCGGCATGGGCGACGAGCTGACGTGGGAGGCTCCCCACGCGAACGATCCTCCCGTCGAGATGACCTTCACGCGAGAGGGCTTTTTGCACGAACGCACCGATGCGGGGAGTGCATGGTCGCCGAGCGCACCGCGCTACATCACCTTCACCAATGTCTCGCCGGACTATCAAACACTCGTGGCGCAGCTCCAGCAGGTCGCCACCCTCGGTTTCACCGGCGTGATCCTGCCGACCTCGCCCCTCGTGGCTGGAACCGGCACCGCGGCTCACTTCGGATCGCAGGTCTTTCCCACCAAACGCGATCTGATGCGGATCATGGATGAAGCAAATGAGCTCGGATTGCGCGTGATCCCCAGGGTGCCGGCTTGGCCTACGACCAACACCCGCTGGAGCCTTCATCAAGGGCTGGTGCGAGACTGGGTGCGCTTCTTCGGGGAGCATCCCGGACTCGGAGGCTGGATCGCGGGCGACGAGATGACTTGCAGCGTCTTCGGTGGCATCGAAGCGGAAGATGTTGGGTTGATGGAGCTTCACAAGATCCGACATTGGATCCGGGCCGAGGAAGAGACCTTCAACCCGCCTGCTCCATTTCGGCCCCTCTTGGCCTTCACGAGTGGCGATCCGGGTCCCGGCATGCCGACGGGCTGGGGGTGCGATATCGCCGACGACGAGTGCGATCCCCACGAGCGCTTCAAGAAGATCGGCCGGGCGGTCGACGTCATCGTGCCGAATCACTTCCCTTTGCAGAACTGCGGGTCGCTGGCAGGAGAGCATGTCAACACGCTGACTCGCATCGCGATCGACGCGATCCGGGCCTGCGACGTCGATCCCGCCATCTGCCATGGCGGCGGCTGCGGAGGCTCGACCGTCGCCCCCGACCTGATCAACGGCTGTGATTGGAGCGGAGTGGAGTACTGCTGGCAGCCCACCGCGGTGTGGCCGGCGGTGCAGATCTACCCGAACTGGGTGAACACCTCTCCTCCGAGCCCCGGGCAAGTCAATTCGATGACGGCAACGTCGATCGCCGCGGGCGCGACCGGCGTGGTTCTATACCGGTCGGCCGGATCTTCCGGTGAGCTTCCGAACGAGCCCGACTATGACAACGTCCGCCTGGACTGCCCCCAGACACTTCCACCCCTATGCCCGCAGGGGCCGATCGAGATGCCCCTCGGGCTCAGCACCTTCTGTCCGAATTGGAATCTATTCAACGAGACCGCGCGCTGCTGGCTCGACGATTCGGACGGCGGCTGCCTCGGACGCCGCAACGCGCAGGCGCTCTACGATGGGTTCGACGAGCTGAATGAGGGCTGGGACTTCGTCATCAAGGGCTACGCGACGATGCACCCCGGGCCGGATGCGCAGTGGGAGTTCGTGATCGACAACATGGGCGAGGTTGATGCGAACTATGTTGTGGACACCTTCATCGACGCGAATGAGGGAACTTCCGAGCACGACGAGATTCTCCTCAGCGTCGGCAACAACTACGACAGGGTCTCGCCACACGGCCCCGTGGTTCGCAGGGCACTGCTGCGCTTCGATAACCTCGAGGATCTGGACGGCATCGGGTACCACCGTGTCGATTTGCAGCTCACACTCGTGGGGCAGACTCGAACGCGGGGTCTTACTCATCCCGATACCGGCATCGTCGTCGTCCCCGCGGACAGTGAGGATCCCGATCACGTGGACTTTGCGCCGATGCGGCTGATCGTCTCGCCCGTGCCGGATGAGGTCGGGGGAGTGGGGGTGCGTTGGACGGAGGAGATTGATTGGGTCGACGTTCATGTCGGGCTGGAAGATGCCTTTGACGACCCGGATGAGGCCCGATACTTGCCTGAGAACTACATGTTCCTACGCGACGCCATCGCCGCCCACGAAGTGCTCCGAACCTCGGGCAGCACCTCTTTCATGAACCTGAACACCCAGCTTCTGAGGATCGACGTGACCAGCATCGTCGACCAATGGCTCGCCAATCCCGACGACAACCACGGTCTCTACCTGACCGGCTACCGGCGCATCGACCCGCAAGAGGGTGAGGCTTTCGACGGCGATCCGATCGCCCTCGTGTTCTTCGACTCCGACTGCGCCGGCATTCACACCGACTGCAAAACCCGTGGCTTCACCCTGGCGACCGTGCCGAATCTGATCGCCTATATGGAGCAGGGCAAGCCTCACTCCGATCCGATCACGGTGGTGGAGGAGTCGAACGATCAGTTGGTCACGATCGATCTGGTGACCGGTCGCGATGCCGGTGGTTACGCGGTTGTGCTGCTCGTGACCGGTGACAACAATGAGGAGACCGGCTGTTCTCCGATCCGTCTCTACACCAACAACATCGACCCATATGCCGACATCGAGATCCTGGAGCTCGACGGGACGACGCTTCGCGCCACACTCCCGGTGCCAGCTGTTCGGCAATCGCCCGAGCGGAAGGCGGGTGGTTTCAAGGAGATTTGCCCCGGCGAGCCGCCTGGAGAGGAACTCGATCTGAATTGGGGCGAGATCGTGATCGATAGCCCCTCGCTCATCGGGACGGAAGACGCGGTCTTGGTCCGCTTCAAGAGGCCGTGATGCGCTTGCGAGCCCTAATGGCCTGGAGCCGCGACTCGGCATCGATCGTTCTTGTGATCGGTGTCGGTGCCGCTGCTCTTGGTGAGATGCCGGTGCTGCCCTTGGGGCATGACGTCGAGCCGATGCCTGGCATTCGGATTCGGCAGTGGTTGCCGAACACATACGCGCAGAGCGTGCGGACCGCGAACGCGAGAGTAGCGTTGGGCACAAACGGCGGGGTCGCTGTGCTGGCCGGGAATCCGCTTCGGCCTGTCGGTGCCGTTCTGTTGGGGA
>CAZFNT010000344.1:0-4968 GCA_964520315.1 uncultured Gemmatimonadota bacterium | reverse complement strand
GGACGACCCGTTAATACAGTACGCTCGTCCTGCATGGTTCGTGCGCACCACGGCCCTCAATCGCGAAGCGCTCGAGAACAACGCCGAGGTCAATTGGATTCCAGAGCACATCAGAGAGGGTCGCTTCGGGGATTTCCTGCGAAACAACGTGGATTGGGCGTTGTCGAGAGAACGATTCTGGGGGACACCACTGAACATCTGGGTGTGTGGGAAGTGTGGCGAGAGCACCGCTCCCGCGTCGGCCGCGGAGATCCTGAGCCTCAATCCCGATGCCTTCGATCCCGCGGTGGATGAGCACCTGCAGCTCCATAGACCATGGATCGACGATGTGAAGCTGCCCTGCTCTGCCTGCGACGCAGAGATGTCTCGGGTGCCGGAGGTCATCGACTGCTGGTTCGATGCAGGTTGTATGCCCTTCGCGCAATGGGGGTTCCCGAAAAAGGGCCAAGAGCAATTCGCGGCGAATTTCCCGGCGGATTTCATCGCCGAGGCGGTCGACCAAACGCGCGGTTGGTTCTACTCCCTGCTGATGATCTCGACCCTTCTCTTCGATGAAGAGACGTGTTCCGAGTATGGGCTGGAGACACCCGGATTCCCTCGCCCATACAAGACCTGTATCGTGCTGGGGCACATCACCGATGCCGACGGAAAGAAGGAATCGAAGTCGAAGGGCAACTACACGAGCCCCGATCTGGTGATGCTCGGCCGCATGCGCATGAAGGTGGCCGCCGACGAAAAGCTCGCACCAGGACAAGTCGGCTTCATGCCGGCACAGGTGAAGTCATTGGGCTTTGGTGGGAAAGAACGGATGACCGCGCTCGGCAGCAACGGTGTGTCGGAGCGGCCGCTCGAGGTTGTTCAGGCCGAAGTCACCACGAAAGACACTGTTCACTTGCATCCCGACGACATCGACGATCTCGGGCTCAGCGACACTGTAACTCTCAAGGCCCCCTTCGACGCACCGGGAGCGGACGCATTCCGATGGCTCTTCTACTCGGCGAATCCTCCCGGTTCTGGAACACGATTGTCGCTGCGAGCGATCCGCGAGACGCAACGTGAATTCTTGATGAGGCTGAAGAACGTCCACACTTTCTTCTGCATCTACGCAAACATCGCGGAGTTCGATCCGAGCGATGAGCCGCCTCGCCCCGTAGCCGATAGGGCGCTGCTGGATCGGTGGATACATCACGAGCTCGCGGCGCTCAACGGACGCGTGGTCGAGCGAATGGACGAGTTCCTGCTCTACGAAGCGGCGCGGGACATTCAGCACTTTGTTGAAGGGTTGGCGAATTGGTACGTGAGGCGGTCGAGACGCCGTTTTTGGACGGAAGGGAAGGAGTGCGACGATGCTCTGTGGACCCTCTACGAAGTATTGACCGATCTTGCGGCGATCGTCGCCCCATTCGTGCCCTTCATGGCCGAGGCGCTCTATCTCGATCTCGTGAAGAAGCCGAAACCAGATTCTCCTGAGTCGGTACACCACACGGCGTACCCCGAGCCGAATCGGATCCTGCTCGACGAGGCGCTCGCGCAAGACATGGCACTCGTTCGCGACATCACCAGCCTGGCCTTGGCTGCGCGCAAGAAAGTCGGTGTGCGTGTGCGTCAGCCGCTCTCGGCGATCGAAGTCGTGCTGGCCGACGGGGATCGTGCAGCGTCATTGGAGCCGATGCTGGGGCTGATCACCGAGGAACTGAATGTGCGCCAAGTGCATTTCGCCCCTGACGCCGATCGTTTCGTGGAGTTCCGAGTCAAGCCGAACTACAAAGCGCTGGGCAGCCGGCTGGGCAGCGGCATGAAGGCCTGCGCGGCGGCGCTGGCGGCGATGCCGGCGGCCGAAGTGCGCGCGGGGGTTCTTGGTGGCGGACTGGAGCTGCAACTGCCTGATGGGGCCGCGGTGAAGCTCGGCCCCGATGACGTGGTCATCGAGGTTCAGGCTCGGGAGCATTTTCAAGCGGCAGGGTCGGCGGTTGCGGTTGTAGCGCTGCACACCGACCTCGACGACGATCTGCGCGAGGAAGGGCTGGCGCGCGAGATCGTGAACCGGATCCAGAGTCTTCGCAAAGAGATGGATCTGGGGTACGTCGAACGTATCGCCGTGCATCTCGGTGGCGATCCCGCTTTGCTCCGCGCCGCCAAACGCTTCGATGACTACATCGCGGGCGAGACGCTGGTGGGGAAATGGCTCGATCGACCGGTCGACGCCCCGCACGAGTTCGATGTCGACGGGAGGCCCCTCGATGTCTCGGTGAAACCGATCTGACGGTTTCGGACTAGACCGTCGGCCCAACCTGGGGCCGCTCCACCACGTCCGCCGCCGACACCTCGGCCAGCATCGGAATCGCCGTCTCGACGGGGGCCGAGGGGATCTCGACCGCGGGCGCGGTGTGCCTCGCGCGCAACCAGGCGGCGACCTGCTGCCGAACGTGAACGATCGCGGTGACCGCAAAGAGAACACAGGCGGAGGCGAGCAGTCCCTCCCCGACCCCGGAGGGCTCCCACGAATGGGGCCTCAGGTTGAGGACGATGTTGCCCATAGTGAAGGCCAAGAGCGAGGACTGCCCCAGACACCGCGTGGCACTCAGTGGATATGGGATCTTCCGGGCCACCGGAGACAGCATCGACGAGGCCACGAGGAGCCCGATCGCGGAGATAGCCCCGATGGCATAGTAGCCTGGGTGGTTGGTGTTCCGGTAACCGGTGATATCGACGTAGTTGTGCGCCACGTGGAGCACCGAAGTGCCCGCGACCAGGTAGGTCACGACCGCCCCGCAGAAGAGGGCCACGAGACCGCAAACGGCATAGAAACTGGCCAAGTCCCCGCGCCTGTGCCGGCGGAGCACAGTGCCCAAGCCCATGCCCAGAATCACCAAGGTCATTCCGTTCAGCACGCTCGGACCGGTCGCGCTCCCCGCGCCGAAGAAGAACGATGCCAGGCATCGCACCGCCCTCGGGTCTGTCCGCATTCCCAGCCCCCTCCACGGCAACCACTCCAGGGTCGGAGACAGCGCCCAGATCCCAGCCGCCAGGAGAAGCGTCCAGGCCATCCCCTTCTTGTGGCGGAAGCGCACAAGCGGAATGGCGACCAAGAGAGCCACCGCATAGAACTTCAGGATGTTGCCGAGGTATCCGTCTCGCACGAGGAAGGCGGCCATGAGCGCTTGAACCGGCTGGCGCGTACCGCCCACGGCACAAGCCGCCACGGTGGCCAAGTAGGCCGCATAACACTGGAAGCTGCGCCTGCGCAGCCGCGCGGCGACGCGTTTCATTCCCCATTTCTCGATGCGCGGGAGGTACACGAGTTCCAGCATGATGCCGAAGAGCAGCACGAAGGTCGGCGTGGCCGATCGCGTCACCATGTGAGGAATCAGCGCAAGATCGGAGCCCATCAGTTTCCACACACCGAAATCGGCCAGTGTGTGCGAGAGCACCGCCAGCACGATCGCGGCCGACCTCGCGAAGTCGATGAAAGCGATTCGCCCCAGTCCAGAGCGGCTCGACGGCACCGCGGACTTCATGCCTTGCTTCCTGCACACATTGGGATTCGCAGTTCCATCAAGTGCTCTCGGGTCTCTCCGACGCCGTCTCGCATTGGCCACTCGAGGCGGCCTCTGGTACTCTCGCGATCATGAAGGTGGCGTTCATCGGAACACACGGAGTCGGCAAGACCACGCTCTGCTATGAACTCGCGGCCCGTCTTAAGAAGGTGGGGCTGGATGCCGACATCGTCAAGGAGGTCGCACGCTCGTCCCCTCTGCCGATCAATCAGAGCACCACGCTCTCGGCGCAACTCTGGATCCTCCACACGCAGATCGCGCGCGAAATCGAAGTCGGAGCGCGATCGGAGGTAGTCGTCTGCGATCGCAGCGTGCTCGACAACTACGCGTACCTGTGCGAGGCGAGTGGCCGGCAGATAACGACCGAACGACTCGTCGAAAGCTGGATCCCATCTTACGATCTTCTCTTCCGCGTGCCGGCGACCGGCCGCATCTCGAAAGACGGCGTGCGCGATACCGATCCCGACTTCCAGCGGGCGATCGATCGGCAAATCCAGGCGTTGATCAGGCAGATGCATGTGGATATTCATGATTTGGCCGGACTGGGACGCAACCGATGGATCACCAGCGCGTGTGCGGCAACCGTCGCGTTTACCCGGGGGGAGCCCTCGCCCGTCCCAGATAGGATCGACGATCAACTCGACCTCTTTCGCTCAGGATGAGTGGTTATGAACGCCTATCACTTGGGGATCTCCCGAGACGATCTACGCGGCGCGGAGATCGCTCTCTTGCCAGGCGATCCTTTCAGGGTACCTCGAATTGCCGAGGCGCTCGACGACCAGCCGATCGAAGTAGCACACCACCGCGAATTCAGAAGCGCCGTGGCGGATCTCCACGGGACCACGGTCCTGGTGACATCGACCGGCATCGGGGGGGCCTCCGCGGCGATCGCAATCGAGGAGCTGGCGAGTCTTGGGGTCAGGACCTTTCTACGAGTCGGGACGACCGGTGCGATCCAGCCGTCGGTGGAGGTGGGAGATCTGATCGTGGCAGCCGGGGCGGTTCGGCTCGATGGTGCGTCTTCACACTACGCACCACTATCCTATCCTGCGGTGGCCGACCACGGTCTCGTGAATGAGCTGATCGCTTCCGCGGCGTCGCAAGGACTGGACCACCACGTTGGGCTGGTCGTATCGAGCGACACCTTCTACCCGGGTCAGGAGCGCTACGACTCGTTTACCGGCTACGTGCCCCTCTCGCATCAGGGGACACTCGAGGAGTGGAAACGCTTGGGCTGCCTATCGTATGAGATGGAGGCGGCCACTCTCTTTACAGTAACCCGGACCATGGGCCTCTCCGCGGGAGCGGTTCTCGGAGTAATCGTCAATCGATCTTCGTCCGAGGCGGTGGACCCAGAAGTCGTTGCCGACACTGAGGATCGGGCAATTCGCTGCGCCGCTGGGGCCGTCAG
>CAZFNT010000343.1:0-4989 GCA_964520315.1 uncultured Gemmatimonadota bacterium | reverse complement strand
CGCTTCGCGGCGGCTGAGGCGCGCACGAAGGCGATCACATCGACGACAGAGATCAAGGTCCCCGCTACCCTCTATTATCGTACCGAAGTCCCTGCCTGGGAGGAGTACAGCCTCTGGGTCCGCGTCCGCCGCGACGGGGCTTCCGAAGCCCGCCCCGATCTCGCCATCCGCATCGACGGCGACAAACGAATCGGCGGCGGCCACCGTGTCGCGGGCTCCCCAGGACCCTGGGTGTGGTTCGAGATGGGGCGCTTGCCGCTGAAAGCGGGTGTGCACGATGTGCGCGTGAGGCTCGGCGAGAAGCTCCCGATCGTGATCGACCGCTGGCTGCTCACCACGAGAACCCGCTTTCCGCTGCTCGATGAGCAGCCGCATGCTTGGGAGTGAGAGACGGAAGAAGGGTCGGCTGCGTGCGGCGAGATGCAAGCCGGAAGCGATTGCGGCCGGACGCGCGCCCGCCTGAGCTCTCGGCCTGGTCGAGGCACGACTGGCAAGGAGCCGGTCGCACAAGAGGTGCTGAGGGTCGGCGAGGTCGCCAAGCCGAGCGGATCGAGTACGACGAAATCCTGCGGCTATTCAGCGCATGCAGTCTGGCCGGATCGAACACGATTCCCGCTTCTCGTACCTCTGCCGGCATCGCTGCCGTCCCAGGCGTCGGAAACACCCGATTCACGAGCCTGATTGTGGTTTCGGCACAGAATCCGAAGGTTGTCAGGATGGTGTGACCCGCCGTGGGAGAAAGGGTGTATGTGGTCCAATTCCAATTGCCAATCGCTGCCGCAGCGACGACCCTGACGATCTACGAAAGTGCAACGTCCGCCATCCCGCGCAAACACGCTTCGGCGTACTTCTGCTGGAATGTAGCGATGGAGGCGTGGCTGGGGTTCCTCTGCTCCAGGCGAAGGTTGTTGGTCGTTCGCTTTCTCTTGAGATTCAAGCTCGGCCGGCCGGCGTTTTCTTGATCGATCGCTCCTTCTGGTAGCGGTCTGTCGCCGCACGCCGCCCTCGTGCGGCGGCTCCTGGTCGTGCGCCGGAGCCTCCTCTCCATTCGCGATCTGGGCGCCGAAGCGTTGCCGGTTCTTCCGCTCGGTGAGTGCATCCAGTCCCAAAGCTAGAATTGTTGCTACATCCCCGTCCGGCACACTGTGGCTGAGGAGCGCCTGTGCCTGTTTGAGTTGTTGCAGAAAGGCGTCGTCGACGGTGACGTGAAGGCGATGGAGAGCGGGAGGTCGAGCGTCGGCGGGGGCCGGCGGCGCCGGTTCGCTGACCCGTTCCTCACGGCAAGGGTCGCTGGATCGCCGCGGCTGGCGCGCGGGCTCTTCACGGAGGCTGCCGCCCGAGAGCGACGATGCCGGGTGGAACTGTTCCCGGGAAGAGTCATTGGCCGGCAACGAAGCGGGGCCGGCTTCTCTCCTGGAAGCACGACGCGTCGACACCGCCGCGCGCGCGGAAATCGGTCGCAACACCGTGCGCGGCCCTTTTCCAACTCCCCGATCGCCACTCCCGGCCGGAAAGCGCCGCGCCAGCCACGCCTCGATCGCCCGCTTCCCCTGCCCCTTGGCGGCATCCAAGAGCTCACGCTGGTTGGAGCGGTTGAGATGGGGCGCCAAAGCCACCAGGCCCGCCAAATGGACCTGCCCGGAACTGTAGTAGTCGAGCACCAGCGGCAGATCGCGACTCAGACGAGCGACACGGATCCGGCTGTACGCCGCCCCCTCTGAAAATCCCAGCCTTTGCGTACAGTAGGCAAACATGGAAGAGCACGCCTCAGACAGGTAGAGCCGGCGGCGATCCACCTCCGCCAGATGGCGGAGGAGCTCACGGCCGACTTCGCGGGAGCGGTAAGTCAGCTCCTGGAGCTTTGCCAAGAGCTCGGAGTCCGAGCATGAAATATGACGGAGGCTCGGCTCGCTCTTGCGTGCTGCGCTTTTTCGCGGTGTTTGCTTCATTTCAGTTCCCAGGTTGAAGTCTGGCCCCATCATATCGCATCAATTCCCGGCTCTACTGTTGCTCGTCTACGGTCCGATCTCAGCCTCTCCGGCTTCTTCGCGTCGGAAGGCACCCGTTGTCCCGCGACACCGCTGTTCCAGCGCGCTGTCGGCGTATTCCTGTCGCGGGGTCGACCGGAGCCGCCCTTGCGTACGAAAACGTTGTCAACATATTTCTGAAGAGATCAGCGCCCCGCTCCTTCCCCTGATCGCCGACCTCGATCGAGACATCGATTCGAAACCCTTCGCCGAATCGTGCCGCGCCCACATCTGGGCTCTCGATAGGCGCGCCCAACGCTCCCGATCGTCATCGTCGCCAAACGCTGGCCACCAGAATCCGCTCCCTCGCTCCATCGCGATCGGACACCTGACCCCGGATTTGCCTGAGACCCCTTTTTGGGGGACGCACTGCGATCCGGTTCCGTGTGAGGGAACCACGCATGCCCCGTCGTTGCGCATCGTCGACGTGCCTCGGCCTGCGGGCTTCTTTCAGCGTAGCGCCTCATTCCGGTATTATGGACAACGGCTGAGCGATAACGAAACATTGTTTGTCTCTTCATTTTTCGGCATCGATCTCGCATCGATGATATCCTGGTAGGTGAATCGTGATCGATTCGGTCGCGAAATAGGGGCAACGCCCCGGCACAGGAAGGACGTAGACATGCGTGTAACTCAGCCTCTTCGCTCAGCCTCTTCGCTCTGATCGCGGCATTGGGAGTCAGCCCGAGGGTTGACGCCGCCCAACTGGTTGTGGATCCGAGCTGTTCAGGTCCCCCTCCCTGTTACCAGACCATTCAGTCGGCGGTGAACGACGCCAGCCACGGGGACGAGGTGTTCGTGCTCTTGGGCACGTACGATGAACAGGTTCGCATCGCTCCCCCCGCAACGTGTCCTCTCGAGTTCACACTGACCTTGAGGGCGGAGCAGCCCGAGTCGGGCGTTGCTCCGGTCAGGGTGAGCCATTATATTCATCCCGATGATGCGGAGGAGTACGACCGAGACGCCGTTTTCGAAATCTACAACGACTACGAACTGGACGACGGTCGTCCCACGACCGCGTCGGAGGACATGCAGGTCACCATCGAGGGGTTCGAAATCTTCGGCAAAGGCAGGGCCGCCGCGATCGGTGTGTGGCACAGATGGGCCGATCCCGACCAACGCTACGTCACCGGCCTCTTCATCAGAGACAACTACCTCGAGACCGAGGGCAACCACATGGCGACACTGCCGATCGGACGCAAGGGCGCGGGCCAGAATGGCTTGCACAACCAACCACTGAAATGGGGCGAGATCACCAACAACGAGATCGTCGCCATGGGCCCGGATCCTCAAACCGATGGCATGTCGACGCATCATTTCGTCGGCAAGATCGCCAACAACCGGGTCAGTGGCAACAGCGAGGGCATACACCTCGGCTACGCCCGGCTCGATTCTAGGCATGAGACTGAGCCCTACGTGGTGAACCAATTAGTGCTCGATAATTACAGGGACACCATCATCGAACACAACCTCTTCTACTGCAATCCCACGCAGCACGGCATCCACTTCGTACACGCGTCTAAAGGCATCGTTCGGAACAACATCGTCGTGCGGAATGTCAGGTCCGGTAACGACGCTTATGGCAATCCCCTGGTCGCACGCGGCATCCATGTGGGCGAGCCGCCCAATCCGACCATCTTTCCGGATTACGAACAGATCTGCATCGACGACCCCGACGAGTGCTACGACCAGGCTGCCGTTGGAGACGACGCCTACGCGGTCCAGGTCACGGTACACAACAACACGATCGAGCATACCGATGGGCCGGGGCTCTTCGTGCACAAGTATGCACTGGCCACGATTCGAAGCAACATCATACACAAGACCGGCCTGCAAGGGTCCGGATTCGCGGGAATCGAGATCCAGCAATGGGACACTGGAGACCCGCTTCCTTTTTGGAACTCAAACTACAACCTGCTCCATAACAACGGACCGGACTACGAGGACGAGGGCGTACTGGCCGGCGCGCAGGACTTACATGACAACAGCGGCGAGCCCAATATCCCGAGGTTCCAGTTCATCGTCAACCAAGGCGCAGGCAGAGATTCGGTGAGCTTCATGTTGAAGACCTACCAGGGGGTGTCGCCGTGTTATCCCTTGACGCAAGTGGTGAGATCGGATGCGATTGATAAGGGGCAGCCGGGCGCCACTTGGGAAGATGCCTTGGGCGGCCCAGGGCTGGAGGAGCGGCACGCCGACATCGGCGCCTACGGTGGTCCCAATAACTTCTGGGATCCGAACGAGCAGGATCCGTGTCTCGAGTACTTGGAAGGAGTGGGCCAGTGCGTGGCGCAGTGAGGCACGCAAAGATCGGTGCCAGACTCCTCGTCCTTCTTGGTGGCTGCATTGCCACCAGCACCGGCGCGTTTGCCGTGGACGAAAACCAGGGCTGGCCGGTCTTTTGGAAGCCGACCGCGGGCGCGCCCGCGGTCGTCGACCTGGACCGCGATGGCCACGTCGAGATCATCGCGGGTACGTACGACTCCGTCGATCCCCAGGTAGGGTTATGGGATCGACACGGTAACCCCTTGCCGGGCTGGCCGGTCCAGACCGAAGGGCCGGTGAACCACACGTTCACTCCCTGTGACATCGACAACGACGGAGTGATGGAGGTCATCGCAAGAGCAACAGATCGTTCCATCTGGGAAAGCACGATACATGCTTATCACATGGACACAACCGAACCACCAAGGTGGCCGCTCCGGTTCTCATGGCGAAGTGGTCCAACACCATCGGTCCACGACCTCGATGGCGACGGACGCCTGGAAACCCTCCTCCCGACAGTAAACCCTATCCACGAAGCCCCGATCGACTCGTCGCGCGTCCACGTCATTCTCGCCGATGGCGAAGAAGCGGCCGGCTGGCCCTTTCTGTTCGAGGACATGATCATCGAAACCGAGATCGCGATCGCCGACCTCGATCTCGACGGCGACATGGAGCTCATCTTCGGAGGCGGCAGGTA
>CAZFNT010000342.1:0-5027 GCA_964520315.1 uncultured Gemmatimonadota bacterium | reverse complement strand
GCACGCATTAGGTGGCGGATCCTGGTAGGGCTCAGAACTTGAAGCAACTTACCATCCGGCTGAGTGACGAAGATCTCGAACGCTCCATTCAACAGCGCGCGGTGGAGTCCGGCCGCTCCGTGAACCGCGTGGTGGTGGACCTGCTCCGCAGCGCCCTGGGGCTGCCGCACTCCAGGCGGCACACGATCGGTCATGGGCTCGATCACATGAGCGGCGACATGTCCGACGCCGAAGCCCGCGAGCTCCTCGATGCCCGCGGCGTGTTCGAGAAGATCGATCAGGACTTCTGGTCGTGAAGCTGCTCCTCGACACGAACGCCTATATCCGGTTTCGACAAGGGCACGCGAGCGTCGCGGAGCTGGTTGGTCAGGCGGAGCGGGTCTTGATCTCCGCGGTGGTGGCCGGCGAGCTCCTCTTCGGATTCCACAACGGATCCCGTTTCGAAGACAACTGGTCCAAGCTCCTCGGGTTCATCGACGGCCCCCACGTCGACTTCGTGTCCGTAGACCTGGAAACCGCGGACCGATTCGGGCGGGCCTCGAAGCAGCTGCGGCGCGATGGGCGACCGATCCCGGTGAACGCCGTCTGGATAGCCGCCCACGCAATGCAAACAGCCGCCCTTCTCGCCTCCTACGATCGCCACTTCGATGCGGTTGCCGGTCTGGCCTGGAGACACCTGCGGGTGTGAGGGATCGGCGTCTACGGTAGTTCGGGCGCCAAAACATCCACGTGTTCTCGCGCGGACCCTCGGCGGCAAGAACCGGGGCGACTTGACACCCTTATCGAGGGTCCGACGCACTCCGCCGCAAGCCCCGGTAGAGCCCCAATCCGCAGGCGATTGTGGCTAGACCGGCCAGCGCCTGCACGGGTCGCGCCGCCAGCGCGTGGCAGATCATCCAGGCGCTGAAGAGGATGAAGACGATCGGGGTCCAGGGGTAGCCGAATGCCCGGTAGGGTCGGCTCCGCTCCGGCTCGCGCCTGCGCAGCACGATGACGCCGGCTACCGTGAGCGCCGCGGAGAGCGACAAGAGGAAGCCGATGTAGGTCAGCAGCGACTCGAAGCTGGCGCCGAGCACCATCACGATCGCCAGCGTCGACTGCAGCGCGATCGCCCGCGCGGGCCCGCCGAAGCGGCTCTCGCGGCGCAATCCCGCCAGCGCGCGGAAGTCCGTGCCCATAGCCTCGTAGACCCGCGAGCCGACCATCGTCATGGCGCTCACCGACGAGACCAGGGCGCAGGCGATCAGGGCAGAAAGCAGCCCGCCGGCGCGCCCTCCGAAGAGGTGGGTTGCCGCTACATGCCCCACCTCGACTTTGCCGGCCAGCTCGGCCGCCGGTGCGCTGCTCAGGAAGACCGCGTTCAGGCCGACATAGAGCGCCGCGACGAGGCAGGTTCCGGCGATGAGCGCCAAGGGCAGGTTGGTGGTGGGATTGCGCACCTCCCCCGCCAGATAGGCCGCCGCGTTCCAGCCGCTGTAGGCGAACGCGATGAAGATCAGGCCGACCGCGAAGGGGGGCGAGAGCAGCGATTCGCCGAGCGGTGCGATCGTCGGGGCACTGAGACGGCCCAGATCGCTCGCGAGCAAGCCGCCGCCGATGAAGAGCGCGATCAGTAACACTTTTGCGACCGTGAAGAGATTCTGCACGCCCCCGCCCGCCCGAACGTCGAGGGCGTGGAGCGTGCTGACGATCACGATTAGAACCATGCCGGCCAGCGCGGGAGACGCGGGCGCCCAGATCGCGTGCAGGTAGCTCCCGAAGGCCAGCGCCGAGGCGGCGATCGGCGCCGAGAATCCCGCGACGAGTGAGACCAAGCCCGCGCAGACGCCGAGAGCAGGGTGATAGATGCGCGAGAGCAGGCGGTACTCGCCGCCGTTCTCGGAGATGTCGGCGACCAGCTCGGCGTATGAGAGGGCGCCACAAAGGGCGATCAAGCCGCCGAGCCCCCAGGCAAGCAAGATCGCCGATGGCGAGCCGATATCGCGCACCAGGAATCCGGTTGTCGTAAACACCCCGGCGCCGATCATGTTGGCGACTACGGCGAGGACGGCGGTTCCAGGGCCGATGAGCCGCGGAATCGGGATAGCGGTGTGTCTGGCGGTGGAGCTCATGGTTGGGAAGAGTATGCGAGGACCCTTAGACGTTTCGCAGAATTGAGCCACCAGTGCTCAGCGACCTACTTGCGGATCGTCTGAATCGCCCCATCCAATGGGTCCACTCTACTTGTGTTGCGGGAGCCGGGGCGGGCGACCGTTCCGGCTACCAGATGATTGCCGACGAGGGATCGTGTGAGGGCTTGGTCACAAGACGGAAGGAATCAGGAGCATGGGCCGCCATGGTAAACTACGGCCTGCGGCGGAGTGGACATCTCCTCGCGCGCGAGCTCCGGTGAGAACCACCCCTTCGATCACGAGAAGAGCCACTCGATGAATGTTGCCCGCTCGACCGCAGGAGACGCCGGCCCGAACAAGACGCGTTGGCGCATCGTAGTCGGACTGGCTCTTCTAGTGCTGCCTGCGACCGCCATCCTTCTTCTCCGCCACTTTTCATCCAATCCGTACACGCCAGACTGCGCGACGGATCCGCTTACCTCCTGTTTCAACCATCTCTCCCTGAATCCCACCGCTGACTGGAACGAGTACACTTTTGTCGCCTTGGGGCACGTTCGTGCCGGCCTCCAAGGAACTTCCCCGAATCAGGTCTTGCGCACGAACGTGCAGTGCATGTTCTTCGATGATCCCCGTTTCGTGCTCTCTCTGGGCGATCTCTACGTCAGCATCGCCGATCGCACTGTCGACGAATCCCGCAACTGGATGACCCGGAACATCCCGGTTCCCTTCTTCAACGCAGTAGGGAATCACGACACCATGGCGCCCCGCCGCACTCTCCTCGCCGCTAACCGTACACATCATCGCCAAGGAAGAGCCCTCTATCAGAGGAGTTTCGGGCCCCTTTTCTTCGAGTTCGTACTCGACAGCGAACTGTTTGTCTTTCTTCACATCCAGGCCGGCTATGACATTTCAGCTGAACAGATGCTCTTCCTGAACAACCAGATAGAGCGGGCGTCTACGGATCCTTCTATCAGGAACGTCTTCTTTCTCAACCACTTGGTGATCTGGAGCTACAATAATCCCATCATGGAGCCGGTGTTTCGCTATCGTCACGGCGTGGTTCCGCCCGGCGACTCGAGCTTCTTTCTCGACGAGGTGCGGCCTATGTTGCTACCGCTCGCGGAAAGGAAGGAGGTGTTCCTCTTGGCCGGTGACATCGGCGGGGGAGAGAGGTTTCTGCAGACCTTCTACATGCGCGATGAGCACTTCCACTACATCGCTACAGGCATGGGCAATACCGCTCGTGACTCTTTCATCACCTTCAGCGTCAAGGACGGCGAGGTGAGCATGAAGAACACCAACTTCACAACGGGCATTCAGAGTCCACTGTCTGACTTCGGTGTGGCTCATTGGGAGCACTTCTATCGCGAACATCCAGCGCACGCCGAAGTAGCCGATCGCATCGACGGTATCGACACCAGATGACCGGCACGTACGCTAGTCAGTGTGCTGCACCGGGTGGAGCATGCCTCAACCCCACACGCTCTCGATGCCTTCGACATACTTCGAATTCTTGGTTACCCTGAACGGAAACGCGCTTGTGATCCGCTCAGCTCGGCCATCGTCTTCCAGATCGTACTTCAGCTCAACAACCACACCACGGCGCTTCACGGTTCTTGCCAAGAAATTGTTGTGCAGCCGCGTGATCTTGCAGTACTCGAAATCGCTGTCGATAGTCAGCCTGAATGTCCGGTCGGCCGAGAGATAGTACGAACGATAGTAGCGGTTCAAGAGCACCACATTCAGCGGCGCCAGCCGCGTCACCACGTCATGAGGCAGTTGTGACGCCTCCAGCACATTTCTGAAGTACCTGGAGCAGAACCGCTGGTCCAGCACAAAAACCGCAATAGGAAATCTGCTCTTCTTTCCAGCGAAACTACGCTTGATCTTGAACTCTAGCACTGCGCCTTCCACCTTGTTCTTACGCTGGCCGTACCATCGTACCCGCACTTTTGTCCTGTCCGGAACGCCCTCAATGTTGGCCGCATAGCTTTGGAAGTCTACCGAATCCATGTACAGGTTGTTGACAGTACGCGGCCGGTAGACCTCGGAGAACATGCCTGGGTGGGTCATCACCGAACTCAACACTTGGTGCGGGTCGGCATTGTCGAGACGGAACTTCCGTTCGTATCTGTATCCTTGGTCTTCGGCGTCTTGCATCCAACAACTCCGCTAAGGGTCGGCGCGCGCACCCCAACTCACCTCTGTGAATCTCGCATACGCAATCGTCTCGCTCTCCAAGACACACTGCACCTCATTCCGGATATAGAATCCGAACGGCATCCTTGACCCTTCCGCTCAACAGCTCTCCCCCGACCGTGATCGAGGATCCTTCCTCCACAAGAGCCTCGATCGGTGTGTCGTGTATCTTGAGGCTCCCGATCGCTAGTACCGCCGGACCATACTCGGGCTTCTTCTGATACGCGGCCAGACCGTACTGACAATCCGCGACAAACAAGCTATCGATACTCACGGTCGAAGCGTCCTTGCCGCCCACAGCAATATAGCTGTTCTCAACACGGAAACTGGTGACCTTGGCTTGGCTCTCTTCTCCCACCGTCAACCCCTTGTCACCAGCATGAGTCACCGCGCAGTCCCGCACTACTACATTGCTGTTCGCAAGGTCTATCGCGTCGTTCCCGGTGTGCTCAAAGACGCACTTCCGTATCGCGCCCTCGCCGAAGTCTACATCTATCCCATCAGAAGCAGTGCCGGCAATGATGCAACCATCGAGTGAGAATTCCGACCTTACGATGTTCAGAGCGTCTTCGCACCTGGCATCCAAGAACTTGCAACGGGTGATGCTCACATCAGCCTCATAGAAGGTTACAGCGCCGGTGAGTTGCCCACCCTCGCGGACGGGTGCCGAGAGGTTGCGGAACACCACGTGGTCCAATGTCGTCGGACCATCGGTAC
>CAZFNT010000341.1:0-5041 GCA_964520315.1 uncultured Gemmatimonadota bacterium | reverse complement strand
CCACAAGGCTCTGGGGACATTCGATTTCTCGATTTCGCGCCCGGTTCAGCGGGTCTCCGGGAACTCCGGGGACCACCGCCTCGACGGAGTGCTGCTGATGACCGGTGAGCGCGTGCGCGCCGGGTGGATCGAGGGAGCCGGGGTGGCCGATGTTCTTCCGACGGCACTTCGGCTGCTGGGGATCGGGTCGCGGGAGAGGGTCGACGGCTCGGTGCTTGCAGACGCAATGCGGGAAGGCGAGGCTGGGGAGCATGACGTCCCCCGCGGTGGAGCACAAGCCCCGGGGGCGAAGAGCAGGGGCGATCGAGAGAGGGCTGCGCGCCCCCTTCTCCCGGATGAAGCTCGCGCGATCCGCGAGGCTCTTCGCGGCGTCGGCTACTGGGCCTGAGTCGTGGCCACGACTCGGCGACGCCGCCTCTTCCAGATCGTCGCGAAGGTGCGCCGCGAGAGGCGGGCGCCGGCCCCGAAACGTGGCGCCGGTGACCTCGGAGCCGCGGCCCTGATCCTGATCGGTCTCGCGGCGCTCTTCCTCTCGTACGCAAGCTACGGCGTCAACGTGCTCGACGAGGGGTATCTGCTGGGGGCGGTGGAGCGGGTCTCGCGGGGAGAGGTGCCTTATCGGGATTTCGCGCACCAGTATGCTCCCGGCCGCTTCTACCTCTTCTCGTGGCTCTTCGAGATCGTGCCTCCGTCGATCGAGGCGACACGGGTGGTCTGGGCGCTCCTGCTCGCGTTGACCGGAACGACGATCTATCTCGTGGCCCGGCGCTTCGCGGGGCGAATCGCGGCGCTCTGGCCTGTGCTCGCTTTCGCCGTCGCGCCGGGTCCTTGGCAGAAGTCGCTCCTCGTTCTCGGAAGCATCGTGGTCGCTCTGGCGGTTCTTCGTTTCTGCGAAAAGCCCTCGCGGGGTCGCGCGCTGCTCTTCGGGATGCTCGCGGGGGTCGTGCTGATTCTGCGGCAAGACGTGGCCCTCTACGGAATGGTCGCTTTCGCCGTCGCCGTTCTTCGCATGGCTCCGACCCGCTGGGGGCGCGCGTCTGCATGGCTTCTGCTCGCCGGTGGGGGCTTCGCGCTCGCGGTGGCGCCGGCGGCGGGGGCTTTCTTCATGGAGGGCGCGCTCGGCGACGCGGTGTGGAGCGTGCTCTTCGCCGGGCTCGAGGGAGTGCGTGCCAACGCCCTGCCTTTCCCCTCGCTCTTCCCCCTCTTGCCACGCACTCTCGGCGATCTGATCGAGGTTCCCTCTCGCCTTCTTCACTACCTGCCCCCCTTTGTGCTTCTGGCCGCCGCGGTCTGGGGGATTCTGCTGAAGGAACGCTCCCGTTCCGCGGCGGTGCTCGCTCTCGCGGCACTCGGGGCGTTGCTTTTCCGGCTCGATCTCGATCGAAGTCACGCCATGCACCTGCTCCAGGTACTGCCGATCCCCTGGATCTTCACCGCCGCAGCCTTGGAACGTTGGGGGGCAGCCCGGGCGAAAAGCACGACGGCGATAGCCATCGTGGCGCTGTTGATCTTGAGCAAGATCGGGCACAGCCACTACCCGAGCAGCTTCTGGGTGCGCGGGGGGATGAACAGGTCACTCGAACTCGATCGTGCCCATCTTCGCCTCGAGCCGAATCGGGCCGCGGCCCTGAGCGGGGTCGTGCGATACGTGACCGAACACACAAAGAGGAACGAGCCACTGCTCGCGCTGCCGGATCTCCCCCTCATCCACTTCTTGACCGAGCGGCCGAATCCGCTGCGATACGATCTGCTCCGCGCGGGACGCCTGCACAGCGATACCGACGAGCGAGACACGATCCGGCGCATCGAGGATTCGGCGCCGACTTGGCTGGTATGGAACACCAAGGCGGTCGACTCGGAGCTGCCCGGCCGTTGCCTGCAAGCCCACGCGCCCGCCCTGTGGGGGCACCTCATGGGCCAGTTCGCACTGGTGGAGGAGTTCGGCCCGTACCGCGTCTACCGTAGGAGGAACGAGAAGCCGTCCCGTCCGGAGCTCGTTCTTCTGGGAGTGGAGGGATGGACGGTCCAATCCGCGCCCGAGCCTCCGGCGGCGTTTGGCGACCGGTGGACCCGGTTCGATCTCGCGATTTCGCCTTCGATGAGCGCGGAAGCGGCCTGGCTCGCCTTGAATTCGGGTGTCACGCCGGGTCGAAGGCGGCGCGGCATCGAGGGCGAGCTCAATCTGCGTGCGACGCTCAGCTCCGCGGGATATCGGCTGCGCACATGGGACGAGGCGGTCGATCTTCGACACCACGGCGCGAAGGTGGCCGTCGTCGATCGAATCGTGGCCGAGGGCTTCGACGATGCCTTCGATTTGCTGGAGCGCGCGTTTTCGGAACGGGCGGGGGAGCGGATTACGATCGTCGCCGGATTGGGCGCGGAGAAGGTGTCGGGTCGGGAGTACGAGCGTGCCGCCGGAAAGGTGCGCGGGATACTTCCAGGGGCTCGCCCTTCCGGCATGGTGTTCCGCTCCGATCTGACGCGTGCGCCCTTCGATTCCGCGGTTCGCGTTCCGCTGTGGGTGGCTCTGCCGGACGGGGGCGTGCAGAGCTCTCCGGCGCCGGTGTCGCTGGTCGATGTGGTCCCCACGCTGCTCGACCTGCTCGGGCTCGAATCTCGGGAACGGGTCGACGGTTTGTCGCTGGTGCCACTCACGCGTGGATTCAGGGCGGTTTCGAGATACCATTACGTGGAGGGGAGCTCCCGGCGGGCGGACGACCCCAGGTGGTGGGGCATTCGTGGCCGCTCTTGGAAGCTGCTTCTCGGGCCCTCTGGAGAACGTGTGCTGCTCGACCTCGCCACCGACCCCGGTGAGACTCTCGATCTTTCTGTTCGCTCTCGCGAGAGGGTTCGGCACCTGACCGCCATCGCCCTCTCTTCGGTGGAGGAGTGATGACGGCGATCCCCTTCGACATCCACCAGCGCTACCGCGGGATCTTGCGGTCGCTGGAGCCCTTCCTTTCCGAGGGCCGTGTATTGGATGTCGGGGGGGCGAATGGAGCGGCGACCGCCCTCGCCCCGCCTAGGCTCAGCTTCGTAGTAGCCGACATCGGCAAAGTGGAATCGCGCGGGGGAGTGCGCGCCGACGCCGCCGCGCTCCCTTTTCGCTCCGAGAGCTTCGACGCGGTGGTCTCGGCGGATCTCTTGGAGCACGTTGCGGGTCGGTCCAGAGCAGTGGTGCTCCGAGAGATGCTCCGCGTGGCACGAGGCGCCGTGATCGTCGCCGCTCCATTCCACGATCCTCGCGTGAGCGCGGCGGAAGAGAGCGTTGACGCCCTTGTTCGAACCCGACTCGGCATGCCGCATCCCGCATTGGCGGAGCACAGGGAGCACGGGCTGCCCGACTTGCGCGCTACGGTGAGCGAGCTGGGGGCGAAAGACCGATGGACGGCGGTGGCGCCAAACGGCTCGCTGCGGCTATGGCTGCCGCTCATGCTCACCGACTGGTATCTCGCCGACGACGCCGCCCTGGCCCCGCTACGGGAGCGCTTGGCGGAGTTCTACGACGAAGTCGTGTCTGATGGCGACGCCGCGGAGCCGGCCTATCGGCATCTTGTGACATCTGTTCCGGCTTCGATGGCACCGCGTGGTTCCTCCAAGGCGACGAGCCCCGGCCCCGCACTGGAGCAAGAAGTCGACTGGGATGGAATCCGCGCCCTGCTCGAGCTTTTCCGCATCGACTCCGTTCGCAGCGCGGAATCCGCGCGCGATGCGACGGAAGAGCGGGCGGCCCGATCGGAGCTGGAGGCGCGCTCCTTGCGCTCCGAGCTAGGTCGAGTGCGCGCCCATATTCGCGATCTCGAAGATTCCTTGCGGCTACACGCCGAGGAGCTCGTGGAGCTCCGAGCGTTTCGCAGCCGCTTCACCGATTCGGCGCCTGGCCGCGCCTGGCGCCGGATCCGGGAGCACGGTCGGTGAACGTCTCAAATGCCCTTTTCCCTGGTTCCCAAATGCTGCGTATCTGCTTGGTGGTGCACGAGTTCTTCCCGAACCACGTGGCGGGAACGGAGCAGTTCACGGCCCATCTCGCGCGCGCATTGGAAGATCGCGGCCACCGAGTGATCATCTTCACTCGAGAAGATGCTCCGCCCGGAGCACCGCCGCAGCTCGTTTCTGAACGGGTCGGTGACCTGCACGTGCATCGGCTCTACTGGCGGCAACACGGCGGCAGAGCGCGCGCCTATCTTCAAGATCTGCGAGGCGGCCCGCCCGCTATTGCATTTCGCCGACTGCTGAGAGACTTCCGCCCCCACATCGTCCACTTCCAACAACTGCTCGGCCTCTCGCTGCAGCTCATGGCCGATGCCAAGGGCGCTGGAGCGAAATGCGCTCTGACGCTCAACGACTTCTGGTTCATCTGTCCGCGCATCAAGCTGATGCGTCCACCTCGAAAGGACGAATGGACCGGGCTACGCTGCGACGGTCCCTACGGCGGCCGAGCCTGCCCGCCCTGCTCCAAGGGGATCGATCGGGGAGCCCGATTCCTTCTCGCGGCCTACCACAGACACCGCTTCAGGCGTTTTCAGGCAGCCGCCGCCTTGGCCGATTGGGTGCACTCGCCATCGCAGCATCTCGCACAGCTCTTCAGCAGGGCGTGGGGAGAGGATGGACCGCCGATCGAAGTCAGCGACTACGGAATCGACGTGGACGGAATCCGGGAACGCTGCAAGGACGCTCCGCCGCGTCAGGACGATCGCGTGCGGATCGCGTACATCGGCGCGATCATCCCCGAGAAGGGCCCCGATATCTTCCTCGATGCACTTTCGATCCTCGGCCGGGGGAACTGGAAGGCGCGAATCCACGGTGACCCCGGGGTCGAGCCGCACTACGGCCGCGAGGTGGCGGCGCAGGCTCGTTCACTGGGCGTCGAGATGGTCGGCCCCTACCCACCCGGCGACGCGGGCAAGGTTCTGGCGGATACCGATCTGGTGGTGGTCCCCAGCCGCTGGTGGGAGAACCGGCCCCTGACCGTGCTCGAGGCATTCGCCGCCGGAGTGCCGGTCGTGGCCGCGCGACTCGGTGGGCTGGCCGAAATGGTCCG
>CAZFNT010000340.1:0-5055 GCA_964520315.1 uncultured Gemmatimonadota bacterium | reverse complement strand
ATGATCGACCCCCATCACGTCAAAGCTCGCAACAATCTGGGTTGCTTGCTCGGAGCTCGCGGCGAGCACGAGCTCGCTTTGCGGGAGTACCAGCAGGCGCTCGAGCTCAATCCCGAGAGCTGGGAGCTGCTCCACAACGCCGGGGCCACCCTGGGCTCGCTGGGGCGATTCGACGAGTCGATCACGACCTTGATGCAGGCCGACGAGGCCAGGCCCGAAGACCCCGAGATCTTGTACAATCTGGGCATGGCCAAGTTCCAAAAGGGGCTCTACCGCGAAGCGGTGCACTTCTTTCGCAGATCGCTCGAGATCGATGGCGCCAACGAGGCGATCTACTTGCACCTGGGGCAAGCGTACAACCATCTCGGCGAGGTCGATCGCGCCATCGATTCCTTCGAGCGTGTGATCAAGGCCCGTCCCGGCTACGCACGCGCCTACAATCTGCTCGGAGTGCTCTATCGCTCCCAGGGTAAGATCGCGGATTCGAAGCGCATGTTCGAGCGGGCGAAGGAGCTCACTTGCGCTCGAGGAGCTCCGTGACGGCGGTGGAAACCTTGTCTCTTTCTGCGGCGTCGCAGTAGACACTGAAGAGCGAGCGGGTCGGCTTCGCGCGAGCGACATATTCGGCGAATGCAGGGTCGAGTGTCGCCAGGTCGACGACCGTGCCGTCTTTCTGAAGGAACCGGATGCCCAGCTCTTTGAAACGTTCCTCTGAGATGTTGACCGCCTCCTCCGGTAGGTCCACGAAGATGTAGCCGGCTTCGATTCCGGTGCTCCTCAGTAGCTTCGTCTCGACCTCTTCCCGGATCTCGTCCGCGTTTCGGCCGAGAGAGCGAATCTTCTTCATCCACTCCGCCTTCTCGCCACTGCCGGCTTCGCCCGATTCGATGTGGAAGGCGCGCTTGAAGAGCCCTTGGCGATACTTCACCCGATAGGCCATCTCTCGAACATATGCGTCGCTGGATCGGTGCAGGAGCGACGAAAGGAACTCGTCGTCGCTCATGAGAAAGAAATCCTGGAGCTCGCCTCGATCGATGACCGAGCGCTCCGCCGCCCGCAGCAGCATCTGGTCGGCGATCCGCGTCTTCTTGTGCAGATAGACCGATGAGTACATCTCCATGCGGGCGTTCAGAAAGTCCCTCACCGCTTCGAGTCCCTTGGCGAGGAAGACCACTTCGTTCCCCACGATCTTCATCGTCGTGATCAGCCTGAAGAGCTCGATATTGCCGAAGGTGACGCCGGTGTAGTGGAAGTCCCGACATAGATAATCCATCTGATCCGCGTCGACTTCGCCGAAGACGATCTGTTGCAGGTAGCGGGGGCTGCTCAGCTCCTTGGTGATGAGCGAGGCGACCACCATCGGATCGACACCGTGTGCTCTGAGAATCCCCGGGATCTTGCCCGCGCCAGGGATATCGAGCGCCTTCTCTCCGATGAGGATCCCTTTGATCAACTCCATATGGTCTTCACCGAAGCGCTTCAGGTAGAGCGGCTCTAGAGTGTGGGACCAGGGCGTGTGTCCGACATCGTGTAGCAGGCCCGCCGCTTCGACCGTGCGCACATGCCTCTCTCGCTCAGCGGCGTCGATGTCGAGGTCGGAAGCGTTGCGGATCAGCACTTCGGCGAGGGTGCGGGCGATGTACGAAACGCCGAGAGAGTGGTTGAGGCGGGAACAGTGCGCTCCGGGATAGACGTGGAAACTCATGCCGAGCTGCCGAATGAAGCTCAGTCGTTGAACCTCGACAGTCTGGATCAGCGCCTCTTGCAGTCGAGAGAGACGGATCTGTCCGTGGACCGGGTCTTTGATGATCATGGCGTCGGATGCGCCGAATTCGGGCGTCAGGGCGATCGTGTGCATGGGGCTCTCAGAAACGGTATGCGGTGCCGATCACGAAGCGGGTTCGGGTGGAGCTCGCCGTATATACGCTTTCAAACTGCTCCACATCGCTCGTCTCGCGCAGGGCCGCCACGTCGAGCGAGAAGGCTCCGTCGATGATCCAGCCAGCACCGGCGCTGAATCGATGTCGGCCGGAGAGGCTGGTCTCGCGCAGGTAGGGGGGGCGAACGAAGCGGTAGCCGGCCCTCGCCCGCAGTGTAGTGCCCGGCACGATCAGCTCCGCGCCGCCTCCCGCCTCCAGGCCGACTCGGTAGGGGGGATCGTCGGTGAGAGAGGGCCAGATCGTGCTGTCGGGCACCGCGTACTCCATGCGGGGGAAGTCGCTGAAGCGGCCGTCGGCGCTGAGCAGGAGCAGTCGGCCGACATGGAGCGCCGCGCCGGCCGAAATCGACCAGGGCAGGCGGATCGTCTCGTCGACGTCGAAGCGCTCGCTCTGGCGGTCCAGCTCGTTGCCCTGCGGGTCGAACATTGTCGTTGTGGTGTTGAAGCTGCCTTTGCGCTTCAGATCGAAGGGGGCCTCGATCGTCGCCCCGATCCGCAGGGGGCCCGCGGCGCGGATCATGATCCCGGCGCGAAAACCGAAACCGGTGTGCTCGATGGTGTAGCCGTCCTCCAAGACGATCTCGGCCGGTGCGTCCGGGGAGTCGTCGTCCACGAAGCCGAGCTCGAAGCGACGTGAGCGCTCCTCTTCTCCTCTCCAGACATCGAGCGCGAGGCCCACGGTGGTGCGGGGGGAGAGATCGACCGCGCCCGCCACGATGAAGGCCGAGGGGCCGCCCCGCCATCTCGCGCGCTCGAACTCGCGGCTCGGCCCATCGCCGAACTCTGCGGGGCGGGTCGTGTTGAAGCCGTCGAAGATCGAGGTGCGCTGAGCGGGTCGAGCTTGGTGGTAACCGAGCGAGAAGACCAACCCACCACGGTAGGTCGGCATCGGCAGTACGAGGTGAGCTTCGGTCAGGGCGGTCGCGTAGAGCTCATCGCGCGCGGCGCGGTCGAAAAAGCGGCTCTCTTGCTCGCGCATCGTGCCCGCCAGCGTCGCCGAGATCTCGATCCGCCGAATCGCCGTGAGGCCGGCCGGGTTGGCGGAAGCGCTCGACCCGTCGCTCGCCAGCGCCACTCCCTCGACGCCGAGTGCCAGGGCACGGGGAGCCGGCGCGATCCGATCGGTGGCCGAGAACTCGCCGGTGTCCACGTCGATCTGCCCATTCGCGAGTGCCTGGCAGGGGGAAAAAAAGATGAGGGTGGCCGCGAGAAGCTCAGTGCGCATCTGGGCGATTCTCTCGAGCCCTTTTGCCACTACGCCGCACCGCCGGAGAGTCGCTCACCGTTCCGCGATCGCGCACCTCCCTCTCCTCCTCGGTCTTCCGCACCTTGCGGTGGCGTGTCTTGGGCTCCGGCGGCGAGGGTGCGGCGGTCGCGGGGACGGCCGGGGCTGTGTCTTCGCGAACGCGCGGCGGGGGAGGGGGCGCGTCGCCGATCGTTCCGACCACCGGTCCGCGAGGAGGTGGAGGGTCGTCGTCCTCTACGTCGGGCAGGTACCACCAGGGATCGCCGTAGTAGTAGTCGTAGTAAGGATCGTAGAGATAGAACGCCCTCGCGGCGCCGTATCCGTACGGGAAGTAGCTCCAGCGACCGAAGGCCCCGTACGGGTCTGCGAAATGGTGCTCGACTCGGAGCGTCTCGACATCGTCGTCCACGTCCGGACCGGGTGGCCGCAACGCGGTGTAGCAACCGATCGTCGAAATGGGAACCAGGAGTAGCCAGAGGGAGCGCATGATCGAACTCTCGTGTTCAAGGGGCCCGTACCGTACCCCAAGATACGCCATCGGTGCGGATCAGCCGTGGTAGTTCCCTCGTTGGCCTTCCATGACCGAGTTTCGCCCGCCTTTGAAGTCGGAGCGGTAGTGGTAGTGCCTGTGAATCGATCCGTAGCGCACTCGGCAGAGGATGTCGGGCGCGGGGGCGGCGACTCCCGTGTCTCGAGTCCCGCCGGGCCTCAAGATGTCGAGCTTGAACTCCGGGTCGGGCTTCTCTTCGTCCCGATGAACCGTGAGCTCGATGCCTTCGGCGGCCAAGACGCCCTCGTTGCTGATGTGGTAACGGCCGTCTTCGATCCACACATAGATCGTCGGGCGCACAACCGCTCGCCGCAGCAGGCGAAGCTCTTCGAGTAGATCGACCAGGGGACCGAAGAGAACCCGCTGGGTCGTATAGATCGCCGCGATCAGCACGGCGAGCAGGATGACGACGAGGAGGAGTAGAACGGCTTCGGCGCTCATGGGTAACCCCTGTGTTTGTCCGCCCACCCTATTCTCCCCCTTTTCGTCCACATTCCCATTCTCTCCTCTTCGGACGGAAAACCGGTTCGCTTTCTCGAACGGGGGTCCAAAACCGACTTTGGGGGTCGAAGATGGAGCGTTTTGGGAGAGAAAGTGACGACCGGTCACCGGAAGCAGAGGGATCGCTTCGTACACGCACAGGGGGCGACTGGGAAGAGAAGGGCATGGCCCCATCCGTTTGCGGCTAGAGAGCGAGAGCTCCGCTCCCGGCTCGGCACGGCGGTTGCAAAGGGCGAGCCTCATGGCTATCTCGATCCTCTCTCTGGGAATCCAAGGCGTCGACGCGTACCCGGTCGATGTCGAGGTCGATTTCCCGGGAGGGCTCCCTGGAACAACGATCGTGGGGCTGCCCCAGGGAGCGGTTCGCGAGGCGCGAGATCGCGTTGCCTCGGCTCTCAGCCAGGCCGCCGCCGGGTGGCCGCAGACGAAGGTCACGATCAACCTCGCCCCGGCGGATCGCCGGAAAGACGGCTCCGCATTCGACTTGCCGATCGCGATCGGCGTGATGGTCGCCCAGGGTGTCTTGCCCTCACCGGAGCGGGTGGCCTTTGTCGGCGAGCTCTCGTTGGGCGGGCGCCTTCGGCCAGTGGCTGGTGTGCTTTCGATGGCGATGCACGCCAAGGCGAGAGGACTTCGCTGCCTGGTCGTGCCCGCCGAGAATGCGCCCGAGGCGAGGCTGGTCGAGGGTTTCTTCATTCTGCCCGCGGCCGATCTCGAAGAAGTCCGGGTCTTCGTCGCCGATGGGTGCCCGGTGGATGGCGAAGCGTCCCGCCGGGTCGTTCCGCATGAGCCCGTCGGGAGCGCGGCTGTCGGCAAGGG
>CAZFNT010000339.1:0-5065 GCA_964520315.1 uncultured Gemmatimonadota bacterium | reverse complement strand
TGAACTACGCGATTCTGGTCGGCGCGAAGCCGCGCGGTCCCGGCATGGAGCGCAGTGATCTTCTGCTCGGCAACGCGAAGATCTTCTCGGCCCAGGGCAAGGCGCTGAACGAGCACGCCGATCGCGACGTGCGGGTGCTAGTCGTCGGGAATCCGGCGAATACCAACGCCCTGATCACGATGAGCAACGCTCCCGACCTGAAGCCGAGCCAGATTACGGCGATGACCCGGCTCGACCACAATCGGGCGCTGAGCCAGCTCGCGGGGAAGACCGGCGCGCATGTGAACGATATTCGCCAGATGATCATCTGGGGCAATCACTCCCTGACACAGGTTCCCGATATCGGCCATGCGCTGATCCGCGGTGAGGCGGCCAAGGCACAGGTCGAGGACGAATGGGTCGAAGGCGACTTCATGCCTACCGTGCAGAAGCGAGGGGCCGCGATCATCAAGGCGCGGGGTGCGTCTTCGGCGGCTTCGGCGGCTTCGGCGGCGATCGACCATATGCGCGATTGGGTGCAGGGCACGCCGAGCGGCGATTGGGTGAGCATGGCGGTTCCGGCCGACGGCAGCTACGGCATCGCCGAGGGGGTGGTCTACTCCTTCCCCGTGACCTGCGAGGGCGGCGAGTATCGGATCGTGCATGGGCTCGAGATCGACGGCCCGACGCGGACGAGGATCGACGCGAGCGATGCGGAGCTGCGGGAGGAGCGAGAGGCGATCAAGGACCTCTTGTAGGAGTAGTCCGAGGAGGTCGCGATGATGCGGATTCTGCTTCGGGTCGTCGCGATCGCTGGCGGCGTGGTCCTTCTGGGGATCGCGCTGCTGGTGCTTTTCTTTCCGAGGGAGCGGGTGCGCGAGGCGGCGGTGGCGCGCATCTCGGAGCAGCTCGAGCGCCCGGTGTCGATCGGGGAGGTGTCGCTGGGGCTGCTGGGCGGGCTGCGGGTGCGGCTCGAGGATCTGTCGGTGGGCGAAGGGGCGGCGCCGGGAGCGCCGCGAATCGAGATCGCCGCTATCGCTCTCGAGATCGCTCTTGGGCCTTTGCTGCGGCGTGAGTTGGCGGTTCGAGCGATAGAGATCGAGGAGCCTTGGATCGCGGTGGTGCTCGCGCCTGAGGTGGAAGCGGCGGAGGGTGTGGAGGAGGGGGTCGCGCGGGCGCGGGGTTCGGGGACCGAGCAGGCGCCTTCGGCATCGGGCTTGGCCTTCGCGATCGACGAGCTGAGGATCACCGGGGGACGGGTCTCGGCCTCTGGAGCGGACGGCGAGCCGATCGTGGAGCTGCGAGGCATCTCGGAAGAGCTGCGGGCTTCTCTATCGCCCGAGGGGGAGCTGGAGATCGAAGGCACGACGATCGTGGCGGAGGTCGCGCTGCACACGGCGGCCGGCAGGCTCGGGCAAGGGCTGAAGCTGCGGCTACACAAGGCGTTGCGCTACGGCCTGGCGGACGAGCTTCTGCGGGTCGACGATCTGACGCTCCAGATCGGCTCTCTGCCTGTAGTCGTGAAGGGCCGCGTGACCGAGTTGCTCTCGGAGAGTCCGCTCGCGGAGCTGTCATTCGAGGGCGGGCCGGCCGAGATCGACGACGTCGTCGGGCTCCTGCCCGCCGAATTGTTCCCGATCGCCGAGGATCTTCGATCGGGCGGCAGGGCGAGCATAAGGGGGAAGCTGCGGACCGGCGATCAGGAGCAGGACGAGGGGCTCTCCTACAGTGCGACATTCCTGCTCGAAGAGGGGCACCTGCGCTATAGCGACGACGTTCCGGCGATCGAGGGGATAGAGATCGACGCGCGGTTCGATCCGGAGCGGATCGAGATCAAGCGCTTTCGTGCGCGGGCGGGCCGTAGCCACGTGAACTGCGAGGGCGAGGTCGACGATTGGGGCGGCGACGCGCGGGTGCGGGCCGAGGTTGAGACCGAGCTCGCCCTGGGAGAGCTGGGGGCTCTGAATCCGGCGGCGGCGGAGCTCGAGCTGAGCGGCGATGCGGCGATCGAGCTGGCGATCGAGGGGACGAGTGCCGATCCGGCGGGGCTCGATGTCGATGGATCGGCGGTGCTGAAGGGGGTCGGATTCCGGCACGCTGAGCTTCCGGGAGCGGTTCGCGGGCTCTCGGGATCGCTCGCATTCACGCGCGAGCTGCTGCGAATCGATGGGTTGAGGCTCCAGGTGCTCGAGAGCGACCTCGCGATCACGGGGGTCGTGAAGAACCCGATCGCTCTCACCGATTCCACCGGCCGGAGCGGCCGGGCGCGAATCGAGGCGGAGCTGACGAGCCGCGAGCTCGATCTCGACGCTCTCTTCCCCCCAGACCCCGAGAGGCCGAAGGGGCTGGAGCCCTTGCCGCCGCTGGACGGGCGAATCGAAGTGGAGATCGGGCACCTGGTGTCGAGCGAGATCGAGAGTCGTGACGTTGTCGCCACCTTGATCCTCGACGGGGGACGGGTGCGGATCCCCAACGCCGATCTGCGGGCTCTCGGGGGCAGAGTGCAGGCGCGGGGGTCGATCGACATGCGCGATCCGAGCCGGCCCTCGTACGAGATGAAGGCCACGCTGAAGGGCGTTCGCGCGAGCGAGCTTGCGGCCGCCTCGCCTTCGTTCGAGAAGTTCGGCGGAGTGGCGAGCGCGGTGTCGGGGAATCTCGACGCCGAGATCGGCGCGGCCGGCGCGCTCGACGACACTCTGGGGATCGAGCTCACGAGCTTGACCGGAGAGGGGGACCTGAACTTCTCGCGCTTCGGGATCGAGGGGCATCCGGCGCAGGAGCTGCTCGCCCGTTTCCTCTCCACGCCGAGCTTGAAGTCGCTGACCGCTCCGGTGCTGAAGCAGAGGGTGCGGATCGACAGGGGGCTGCTCTCGCTCGAAGATCTGACCCTCGGCGCGGGTGAAGCGAAGCTCGTCGGAGGCGGCACGATCTCGGTCGACGGAGCGCTCGATCTCGCTTTCGATGTCGAGCTACCGCCGGGTACAATAAACGCGTTGAAGGGGCGTCTGCCCTCCGCGTTAGGAGATCTTGTGGGCGGCGGCACCCCGATCACGCTTCCGATTCTGATCACCGGCGCGTCGGCCTCCCCCAGGATCGCCTTCGACGATGGCAAGATCGCCGCTGTGGCCCGCGCGGCCGCGCAGGCTCGCATCGCCGACGAAGGCGCGCGGCTGAAGGAGAAGGGGCTGGAGAAGGGGCTGGAGAGCCTGAAGGGGCTCTTCGGGCGGAAGAAGAGCAAGAAGAAGCCCTGATCCGGGCCATGGAGCAATTCTATTCGCCGGGTCGATTTCTTCTTGATATATAGCTATCTCCCTATATCTTTAGCTCACTATGATCGACCACTCAGGCCTTCTCCCGATGGATCTCCTGCACGAAGTAGCTCCGATGCTTCGCGCGATCTCTCATCCGGTGCGCCTTCGCGTCATCGATCTGCTGAAAGACGGGCGCGAGGCAACCGTCTCTGAGATCGCTGAATCGGCCGGGCTTCCGCAAGCACAGACCAGCCAGCAGTTGGCGATCTTGAAGGGGCACGGTGTGGTCGAGGGGCGGAGGGACAGGCAGCACGTGTACTACAGCTTGAAACAGCTCCACGTCCGCCAGGTGCTCGAGTGCATTCGGCGCAGTCCTTAGGGCCTGGAAATGAATAAACGTGTCACCTCGCATCCCATCTTCGGGCCATCTTCGACCGATGCTGCTCGCGCTGATGGGGCTCCTTGTCGGCACCGGCCACACGGTGCACATCATGAGCTCGATGATCCCTGTCTTCTTGATGCCGATCGCCGTGCTGAACTCCATACACTTGCTCTCGGAGCTCGCGGTCCGATACCGGAAAACCGGCGACACTCCGGACGCGATCCGGCAGACGATCGACGAGCTCTTCCTCCCTATCACATACACCACCTTGACCACCGCATCTCTTTCTCTATGAGATGAGTGGAGGGGACCCGGAGGACCTCTTCAAATTCGTGACCAGCGACTTCGAGCGCACGATGCAACGCTTCTACTCAGGGCCAGCGCACGCATTGGCCAGAAACATCGTTGTGATCGCCATCGGATTCGTGCCGATGCTCTTTTCCAGCTTGATGCCGTACATCACGGTGGGCGCGTTCTTCTTCGCCATCATGTTGGTGAGCGGTCTCACGACACTCTTCTCACTTCCCGCCATTCTGAGCCTGGGCCACCGAGCGTTCTTCAGCGCACCCAAAGAGACTCCGCTGGCGGGGACCACTTCTACTCGAGGCTTCGTTATCGCTTTTGAGCTACTCGCTCTGCTCCTCTTCACCCTGATGATTGTTGCGGTTCAGCGCGACGCCGGCCTTGTCAAGCCGCGAGTAGAAAGTGTTCCGATTTAGCGACAAGGACCGGGCAGCAGCCGAGACATTGCCATCGGCACGGTGGAGTGCGCTCGCGTAGACGACCGATGCCACCTCTCTGAAAGGCAGCACGGGAAGCTCCTCCATCGTCGCCCGCAGCTGTTGTAGGGCGATCTCTCCCGCACTTCCTCGAAACACAGGTGCCGAATCGATCGAGATCTCGGTCAGCGGATCGATCGACGGCAGATCATCGATGGTCAGCGAAATACGGTCGCGCGCGACCACCTCTCGCAGCATCTCGTCGAGAGTGTCGCGGAGCTGCCTCACGTTGCCCGGCCACGAGCGCTCGGCCAGAGCCTTCGTCAACGCCGGTTCGAGTTGGTAACCCGAGCGCTCGATGATGCCGGCGGCGATCGATCCTAGATCCTCCGGGCGATCACGTAGCGGAGGCAGAACGAAGACTCGGCCGCCCAACTCCACATAGAGATCACTGCTGAATCGACCGGCCTCGATCAGCCTGGGGATCGATTGCGACTCGGTGGCGATCACGAGCAGATCGCCATCGGGAGCGCGAAGCGCATTCAGCAATCTGCCCTGCAGATCGGCGGTGAGCAGATCTACCCGCTCCAAGACCAGAACGCCCCCGGCCGCGATATCGATAGCCCCGCGCCGGCGAGTCGTCGTCCCCATACCGCCTCTCACACGACCGAAGAGGCGCTGGCTGACAAGGCCGCCGCTGCTGCAGTCGACAGAGACACAACGCCGCTCCCGGC
>CAZFNT010000338.1:0-5069 GCA_964520315.1 uncultured Gemmatimonadota bacterium | reverse complement strand
TCATCCACCGGAACACCGTCGACCACGAAAGAGAAAACCGGCAGCTCGCCCCGCTCACCGATCAAGCGCACCCGGTCGATCGTCGCGAGCCCGCGCCGCAGCTGCTCGGTGCGCTCCATCTTTCGACGATGCAGCGCGTCGGTTCCTTCGCCCTCGATCCAGGAGACGCCGGCATCGAGGGCGGCCAGACCGGGCCCATTGGGCGTGCCCGCCTCGAGCCGCAAGGGAAGCTCTTCCGGCTGCGTCAGACTCTGGCTGAGCACGCCGGTTCCGCCCACCTTCAAGGGGGCCAGAGGGCCGCCGACAACCAGACCACCGGTTCCCTGAGGGCCGAGCATCGACTTGTGTCCGGTGAAAGCGAGGTAGTCGATGCCCCAAGCGTCGACATCGATCGGCAGCGTCCCCGCGGTCTGCGCGGCATCGACCAGCAGAGGCACACCCAGAGCACGCGTGTGGCGGGCCAGCTCCGCGATGTCGAGCACGTGCCCCGTGACGTTCGAGCCGTGGATCACGGCGACCAGGGCGGTGTCCGCGTCGATCGCGGCCCGCAGTGCTTCGAGCGAGACCGGGCCGCTCGATTCAACCGGCACGATTTCGAGCGTGGCCCCCGTCTCGTCGCGCAAACGGTGAAGTGGCCGCAGCACCGAGTTGTGATCCGCGGCGGTCGTGACCAGCCGGCGCCCGGCGAGCGGCAGCCCGCGAACGACCAGATTGAGCGACTCTGTGGCCCCCGACGTGAAGATCAAGCGCGCGGGTTCGCCCACACCCAGAAAGCGAGCCACCCGCTCCCGGCAACGACGCACCGGATCATCACCGCCGCCTCCCCGGCCCAGGCTACCGGGCAGCGCCGCGAGTGCCGCTCCCAGCGCTTCGAGGACGCCAGGCGGCTTCGGAAAGCTGGTCGCGGCATTGTTCAAGTAGATCGGCTGCATCGAGGTCCCCCAGGGTTTGCATCGTAGCTTTCTGGAAGTAGGATCGAAACCCTGTCGTGGGACAGCCCCGCGGGCTCATTTCGCCTTGCATCGTTGCGCCTCTCACCTCGGCCCGCTGCACACCGAGCCGCGCCGTGCTCGGGTTAGCACCCGTATCAAGGAGAACCGGTGCGGAGTTCCACAGTAGCTGCCCTCGCCCTCCTCCTTGATGCACTCTCGGGAGCAGCCTGCCGAGATGAGGCGGTGCGGGAGCGGTCGTTCGATTCCGCCGCCAACCTGCGCGAGATCGACCTCGATGGCGACGGAAAGATGAGCCTGACGGAGTTCCGGGAGGGGAGCGCCGGCAACCTGTACCACTATGAGCTCGTCTTCCGCATTCTGGACTTCGATCGCGACGGCCTGGTCACCCCGGAGGAGTTCGCCAAGGGGGCTCTCGAGAGCGGGCTGGCTCCGGCGTCCCGCGGCTCGAACGCGGGAGGGGAGGATCCAGCCGCTCCGTGAGGCTCTCTGGCAGCCCGTCATGATGCCGATGGCGATGGCTTTCTAACCCGAGAGGAGCTGGAGCTTGGAAGGGGAGATCCGGTCGCCACACGCGTTTTGCGCTATTTCGACCGCATCGACTCCGATGGTGACGGGATGTTGACCCCGGCGGAGTTCCGGGCGCATCGCAAGAAGTTCGGGATCTCGGGCGCGTCGCGGCGGCTGGAGCGGAGCGGGGACAGCCGGTAGCGCCTACCCTATACTGTGCTCATGATCTCCGCGCCGACTGTCGAGCTCGCATTTCATTCGAGACACCAGATCCGCATTTCACGGAGCCCTCAATGATCCGCAAGCTCCTCGCCATGGCTGGCGGCGCCCTCCTCACCCTGGTCATACTCGAGTTGGCGGTCGCACTGGCCTATCGCGCCTTCGCGCAGCTGCAAGCCGATGAGGAGTCCCCTGCGCCGCGAGGGGGGGAGCGCGAGATTCGCATTCTCTGCGTCGGTGAATCGACGACCGCGGTCTCTGGGGACGAAACCGGCACCCTGCTCCTGCCGGCGACCGCCTACCCAGCCCAGCTCGAACGGATCCTCGACGCGCGGCAGTCCACCTTCGACTTCAACGTCCTCAACGCCGGGATGCTGGGGGGCAACTCCGAGAGCGTGATGAGCATGGCCGAGGCTCGGGTCTCCGAGTTCCGCCCCGATCTGATCATCGCCATGATGGGCATTCGCGACAGGGGGGGAGATCCTCTGCCACTCCTCGCGGCGATCCCCGACTGGCTGAGCTCGCTCCGCACGGTGCAGCTCGCCTGCTGGCTCTACGAGGGGGTTGTGATGAGGCGTGGCGAGAACGCCGCGACCGTAAGCACGGTGGACGATATCCCACGAGCATTGCAAGGTATGGACTGGCAGTTGCGGATCTATGGAAAGGAGACTCGAATCGCCTTTCCACCCAACGCCGAGGTCGAAGCGGCGGTGTCAGCCCTGCGAGTCGCTCTCTATCACTGGTACATCGGGCGCATCGAGCACGCCGAAGGACTGCTCCGGGAGACGATCGCGGAGCAGTCGATGGGGTACAACATCCTCGCTCGGGTTCTGGCCTCCGCCGGGAAGATGGACGAAGCCGTGGCGCTGCTCGAAGAGGCGATCCGCCTTCATCCCGAAGAGGGGATGCATCGGGTCGTGCTCGCCAACCTGCTGACCGAGCACGGGCGCTTCGACGAGGCTCGTGCGCTGCTCGATCGAGCGTTGGCGGATTCGGGTTCTTACCGCAAGGCGGTGAACACCAGAAACTGGATCCACCTGGCGCTGGCCGACCTCTACCGAGCCGAGGGGAAATACGACAAGGCTCTGACGACCCTCGAATCGGTCGTGCGCAAGGTCTCGGTGGAGTTCAGGCCGGCGTTTCCCTTGCTGCGCGCCCAGAAGAAGCTACTGCTGGGCGAGATCAGCATCGCGCTCGGTCGGTGGGAAAATGCCGAGCGCCATTTGTTGCAGGCGCTGGAAAGTAGGCCGATGCAGCATTCCCATATGTGGCTGCTCAGCAAGGTCTACCGGCAGACCGGCCAGCTCGAGAAAGAGGCGCAAGTGCGCCGGGAGCTGTTGGAGGAGACGCAGCGCATGGGCGAGTACTTCGAGCTCGCCAAGCTCTTCCGCCAGTCGGGCGACGGCGACCGCGTGCCCGATCTTCTGGCGCATGCCGTTAGAGAGATTCCCAGCATCGGGGCGAACTACCGGCGACTGTACGAGCTGGCGAGCCGAAACGACATCGAGCTCGTCGTCATGCAGTACCCCTTCTTCGGTCTCGATCTTCTCCATCAGTACGCGCCCGAAGCAGAAGGTGTCGCTTTCATCGACAACAAACATAATTTCGATGCGGCGCCCGAGAAGTACGTCTTCGACCCCCGCTTTCCCTGGGCCTTCACCCACTACACAGAAGAGGGCTCCCGCGTTCTTGCGGAGCATGTGGCCGACACTGTTCTAGAGATTTTTCCGGCCGACGAGGCGGCTGAGACACTTACGAGTGGCGGTACGCTCGGTTGAGTGTCTACACCAGCTCCCCTCCCCAAAGCCGCTCCAGAAAGACCCGCCACGGCAAGATCGCGATCCCGCTGTCCACGATTCTGGGTTCGTCCTCGAGGCAAACCACGATCGCGCGTCCCACGCTCGTGTCGTTCCGCAGAGCCTCGAGAGAGCGGAGATCTCCGCGGTGGACCCGCGATGCGCCCTTCACCTCGATCGCCACATCCATCTCTCCAAGGATGAAGTCCACTTCCCGTCCGGTGCTGGTGCGCCAGAAGCTCACCGGCAGATCCGGTTCGTTGTAGGCCTGGTAGGCGCGGATCTCCATCAGAATCCAGTGCTCGAATGCCTTGCCGAAGTCGGTGCTGCCTGCGACCGGTCTGCGCCGAGCCAAGTAGTTCGCGAGGCCCACGTCGAAGAAGTAGAACTTCTCCGTCTCGATGAGTCTTCGCGTCGGGGCGCCACGCCAGGGCGGCAGACGGGAGCCCAAGAATGTCGTTTCGAGAATGTCGAAGTAGCGACGGACCACTTTCGCCGAGATCCCCGCTTCGCGGCCCACGTTCGTGTAGTTCAGAAGCTCGCTGCTCGTGAGCGCCGCTACGCGCAGGAAATCGGTGAATGCGGGGATGTCCTGAGTCTGCGCCTCGGCGGCGATCTCTTCTTTCAGGTAGTCGGCCACATAGGCGCGCAGATCTTCCGTCGGATCCGGGGAGAGATAGTGTGGCGGGAGAAGTCCCGAGTGCAGGACCGATTCGAGGTCGAGAGGGGCCACCTCTGGATAGCAGAGGGGAACCAGTGTTCTGCGCCAGGCTCGTCCGCCCAACAGATTGGCGTGCCCTCTCCGCAGCTTGCGCGCGCTCGAACCGGTCAGAAGGAACTGCCGGCCTCGATTCTCCGCCAGCCAGTGGACCTCGTCGAGTAGCGCGGGCACCTTCTGGATCTCATCGATCACGATGAGAGATCGGTCGTGCTCGCGGTAGCGCTCCCTCAGCAGCGCAGGCCTCGCTGCGAACGAGGCGAAGGTGTCGGTCTCCAGCAAGTCGATGATCGTCGCGTCGGGGAGGTTGTTCCGAATCCAGTGGGTCTTGCCCACCTTGCGCGGCCCCCAGAGGAAAGCCGAACGCTCGGGAGGCAGCCGAAGATCGAAGATGCGCTGGATAATTTTGCCCACGAGGGCAAGTTATCCGGATAATCTGCCCATGGCAAGCGAATGCGCGGCACTAGTCCCTTCCGTCCGCCGGCTCCAGGGATGCCCACGATTCCGTGATGACGGCTGGGCGCAGCTCCGGCAGGCCGCTCAGGCCGGCTTTCTTGACGATCGAGCGCGCCCAGAGAAGATGGAGGACCAGCCGCACGCGGACGCTGCGCACCCGCCGGGGGATCTTGTAGACCAGCTCACGCTCGCTCGCGGTCTCGAGCCGCGTATCGACCCCGATTGCTACGCCGCGGTCAGACATCACCGGCTTCCCATCGGCATCCACGAAACCGATGCTCAGCACCGATTTGGAATTCTCCCTCATTGCGTTGCGCGACCAGTTGCGCCACGTCCGCTGGCCTTTGGCGTCGAAGCCGATCGCTACCACCACCACGGCGCGGCCTGCGAGGCCGGTGGGGTACGAATGCCCCGTGGTGT
>CAZFNT010000337.1:0-5109 GCA_964520315.1 uncultured Gemmatimonadota bacterium | reverse complement strand
CGCATGACGGAGCCGGTCGCGGTCTCCACCGACCCGCCGGACTTCGGGCCTCGCTGAGGAGTTCAGAACAGAGATAGGGGTCTCGTACATTGGCGCGCTTCCCGCTCGTCTCGCGCGGAGCAACCACCACATGCAGCCATTGCGGTTTGCGTGGCTGTTGCTTCGATTGCCGGATCCTCATGCGTCGCCCCTCCCCTGAACCTCTTGAATCGCCTTCTCGATCGACCCCGCGCGGATCGTGTGCAGGCGAAGGAGTCATTCCACGGCCGGCAAGATCGGTCGCGCCGAGATGAACGAGATGTCGATGACGACGCGGTCGATCGGTTCGGGAAGGCGCTCGAGGTAGCGGGCGTTCACTCCCTCCATCGAAACGACCCGCCGATCGCTGCGTAGCTCAGGCGCGAGTTGATCGGTGCCCACATCGATCGCGTAGACTCGTTTCGCGCCCCTACACAGCGCCTCGGTGAATCCCCCCGTGCTCGATCAGAGCATCTGCCCGAACCTGTTGCCCCGGACGACGTTCCGTCTGCCCGTCGATCCGCGCGAGGCCGTCGAGGACGAGTGGCTCGGCCGTCAGGCAATCGAGGTTTCGAGGCTGGTCGGAGCCTTCTTGGGGGTGGGAGGAGTGCACTATGCAGAGACAGAGGGTGAAAATTGGTGACGCGTCGCGTCAAAAAAGGCGATATTCTTGAATAGGCTGGCGAAGCAGCCTATTCCGTCGGAGTTGGAACTGACCGCTTTGCGGCAGCTCAACTCCGAGCATGGGCAACCATGCGGACAGATCGCCTGAATGCGACCCGCTCTGGGCGCGACGCCCGGCGAGACCAAGCGACGACAACGATGAACCGAGGAGAGAGCGTGAGCGCCACGGCCTTCAACGTCAACATGAGAGATATCCACTTCGTGCTCTTCGAGCAGCTCAAGGTCCAGGAGCAGCTGGAAGGCATCGAGAAGTTCGCCGAGTTCGATCTGGACCTGTACAAGTCGGTGCTGGACGAGGCTGCCAAGATCGCCATCGAGGCACTGGGCCCCGCCAATGCTCCCGGCGACCGTGAGGGGTGCAGGCTGAACGATGAGGGGGATGTGATCCTGCCCGAGGCGTACCGCGCCGCATGGAACGCGATGGCCGAAGGGGGCTGGCTCGGTGTCGCGGCGCCCCAGGAGTACGGCGGCATCGGCCTGCCCGAGGCGATTCATGCCGCGATCGCCGAGATGTTCATTGGCGCCAACACCGCGCTCATGATGTACCCGGGGCTGACCCTGGGCGCCGCCAATCTGCTGAACACCTTCGGCACCGACTGGATGAAGGAGAAGTGTCTCGATAAGCTCTACACTGGCGAGTGGATCGGCACCATGTGCTTGACCGAGGCCGGCGCGGGCAGCGCGGTGGGGGATTGCCGCTGCAAGGCCACCCCGACCGACGAGGAGCGGGTGTATCTGCTCGAGGGCGAGAAGATCTTCATCTCCTGCGGCGACTGCAATCTCGCCCAGAACGTGATCCATCTGGTGCTCGCCCGCACGCCGGGCGCTCCGAACGGCACCGCCGGGCTCTCGATCTTCATGGTGCCCAAGTTCGATATCGAGTCGAGCGAGCGAAACGGCATCGACGTCACCGGTCTGGAGCACAAGCTCGGAATCAAGGGGTCGGCCACCGCCACCATCGCGATGGGGGGGGAGCGGCCCTGCCGCGGCTACCTCATAGGCGAGGAGTTCCAGGGAATCCGCATCATGTTCGCCATGATGAACGAGGCGCGCCTCGAGGTCGGTCTGCAGGGCCAGGCGAACGCGTCGGCAACCTATCTCAACGCCTTGGCCTTCGCCCAGGAGCGGATCCAGGGCCCGCTGCTCGAGAACATCGCCGATCCCGATGCGGAGTCGGTCGCGATCGTGAACCACCCCGACGTGCGGCGCATGCTCATGCGCATGAAGGTTGCCTCCGAGACGATGCGCTCCTTCCTCTACAGCACCGCGCTACGGATCACCCTCGCGGAGCACGGCGACCCGGATCAGCACGACTTCCATGACGGCCATGTCGAGCTGATGACGCCGATCTGCAAGGCACACTGCTCCGATCTCGGCTTCGAGATGTGCGTGATGGCGGTGCAGACGATGGGTGGTTACGGTTACTGCTGCGACTACCCTGCCGAGCAGTACCTGCGCGATTCCAAGATCGCCTCGATCTACGAGGGCACGAACGGCATCCAGGCGATGGACCTCGTCGGGCGGAAGCTCTCGAAGGGCGCCGGCAAGCTGGTGATGGCTTGGATGCAGGAAACCGGCAAGACCCTCAACGAAGCGAAGGTGGTCTTCGGCCCCGAGGTCGAAGCGCTGCAGGCGGCCGTGCAGGGGATCGGCGGCACGATGATGCACATCGGCGGCATGGCCGGCGGCGGCAACGTCAACGGCGCCATGCTCCAGGCCACCCCCTTCCTCGAGCAGTTCGGCACGGTCATCCTCGGCGTGCACGCCGCGGAGCAGGCCCTGGTCGCCCATGAGGCGCTCGAGGCCGGCGCTAGCGGCGCCGACGAGATCTTCTACAAGGGCAAGATCGCCGGTCTGAAGTTCTACGTGAGCAACTTCCTGCCGAAGGCGGCGGCCATCGTCGAATCGATCCGCTCCGGCGACGAGAGCGCGCTCGACCCCGTCCTCTTCGTCTAACCCGAATAGACCCGGTGCAAAAAGGCCCCCGGAATCGCGTGGTTCCGGGGGCCGATTCTAATCGTGCGATCCGCCCGCTACGGCCCCACGAGCTGCACATAGATCGAGAGGAAGTCGGCGTCGGGACCATCGGCGAGCACCGCCAGCGGCACCATGGCGTACCCCTCGAGGCGGGGCAGCCACACGCTGTCGAGGGTCGTGAAGAGGAGCGGAACGACCACGCTCAGGAGCCTCGGCACGAGCAGCTCGATCACCGGATCCCTCAGGTCGACGAGCGGCTCCTCTTCGATCTCGATCGAGATTCCGAAGAGATCCGACATGAAGATCCGCAGCGCCCCGACCTCGCCTACACGCACCAAGAACTCGGTGTCCGCACTGATCGCGAGAGTTAGCGCCTTCTCCCAGCTGCCGTCGATGTCGACATACATCGAGAACTCTGTCTCGGCCAGGAAGATCTCGAGTTGCCCCTCCACGAAACCGTCGCCCTCACCGATCGCCGCATAGGGCGCCGCCCGCGGAGCGATCTCGATCTTTGTCGCCGCGTCGGGCGCCAGCGCGTAGAGCTCGGGGAAAAAGAGCGCCATATCGGTCGTCGTCAGATCCCACGTGAACCCGTAGGGATCCTCGGAGTTCTCGTCGAGCACCATGCAGAGAGCGCCGGCGTCGTAGCTCACGTAGAGCAGCTGATTCAGCAGATCGTCCGAGAGCGAAACCACCATATCGTAGGGATCGCCGGTCCCCGGGATGCCCGCGCCGAACACCGGCGCCGCCCCCGGCGTGTAGCGGAAATCATCGATCATCGGCCCGCAGGGAGCGCTCGCGCTCGTTACCTGCGTCTCTTCACCGATCGTGACCCCGGTGCTCGCGGTGATCACCGTCCTCGGCCGCCCCTCCATGGAATATGGCACTTCGTAGATATCCCCGTCCGCGGCGAAATTGAGATCGTCGAAGAGATCCTCGATCGCCTCGGGAAGGTCCTCGTCCATCACCGCGAGCAGCTCCTCCTCCAGCCCCTCCTCGATCGTGTCTTGCATAATCTCGGCGATCAGCTCGATGATGAAGCAATCCCATTCGGTGTCGTACTCGTACCCCGAGACAGTCGCGCTCGTCGAAACCATCTGGGCCAAGACACGGCCGCCCGCCACCGAGAGCGCTGCGTCGCCCGCACCGCGGATCAGACTGACATCAATGGCCGAATCGCAATCGTAGCTATCGGCGCAGAAGAGCCCCTCGCCGTCGAGCACGAACTCGATCCGCAGATTGGTGATCGTGAAGTCGGCATGAAGGGTGCCGTCGCGCGACTCGATCACCATCGAGGGGTAGTCGAAATCGACATAGCTCACGTGATCGATATAGGCGTTGTACTCCCAGAAGCAGCCGTTGTCGTAGATCACAGCGTTGTTCAGCGCATAGAGGTCGTCCCTCAGCCGCTGGTCGGCAGCCGCCTCGAGCTCGCTCGCCGCGATATCGAGGGCGGAGTTCTGCAGCCCGGCCAGGAGCCCGTCAGGAACCCAGGAAGCACGGGGCAGGGTATCGGCTCTGGCGGAGGCGAACGCGACCATGGCGGCGCAGGCGGCCAGGTGGGATGCGAATCGACGCGACATCGGGATCTCCAGGGTGGGAGGGCGTGTATTCGAGCGGGGGATTGGGGCGATACGCGGAGTCTAACGCCCGCACGCGAGCCACGCATGGATTCGGGCTACGCTCTCCCTTCGCATCGCCATGAGTCTCAGCTAGGAATCCCTCATGTTGCTTCCATTCCATGCCACCGCGACCGCCGTGCTCGCAGCCACGGGCGGAGCACCCACCGAAGTGCAGCTCACCGTGTACAACAACGATCTCGGGCTCGTGCGGGAGGTGCGTCCGCTCGAGCTCGACAAGGGGCGTTCGACCGTTGCGATCAGCGATGTGGCCGCTCGCATCGACCCTACATCGGTGCATCTCGGAACGCGCGACGGCAAAGACAGTTTCATGGTGCTCGAGCAGAACTACCGCTACGACCTCGCCGATCCGGAGCGGATCTTGGCGCGGAGCCTCGACGCCGAGCTGCACGTGGCCACCGAGAGGGGGGAGCTCCACGAAGGAACGCTCCTCTCTTTCGATCGCGGTCAGCTCGTTTTGGCCGGCGAGGGCGGCCTCTCGCTCCTTCGCCGCGACAAAGTGGTCGATATCCGGCTCGAATCCCTTCCCGATGGGTTGATCACGCGCCCGACCTTGGTCTGGCAGGTCGAATCGAAACGCGCCGGACGCCGCGAAGCCGAGCTCTCCTACCTCACCTCCGGGATCTCGTGGCATGCGGAGTACGTCGCGGTGACCAACGAAGACGACACAGAGGCCGATCTGGCCGCGTGGGTCAGCATCGAGAACCGCTGCGGGGCCGACTTCGAGGATGCTCGCTTGCAGCTCGTGGCGGGCGACGTGCACCGCGTCGATGAGCAGAAGAGGCCGGTG
>CAZFNT010000336.1:1891-5117 GCA_964520315.1 uncultured Gemmatimonadota bacterium | reverse complement strand
CCCCGCAAGGAGTGCCGGGTCGTCGATCGGCGCCACCGAGATCGAGCAATCCACGATCTTCTCGATCTCGGGCAGATGCGGAGCCGCGCGGCGCAGGAGCGCATCGGGGATCTCGTTGGTCAGCCGCCTTGCAACGCTCGCCCCGGTGATCTCGACCATCGGGAAGGCGCCCTGCTTGCGCACCGCGAGCACGATCTCTTCGACGAAAGCGAGATTGTGCGGGCCGCCCGTCACGCGAACGACCTCCCCCGGCCGGATCCGAAGCTGCCGTTCCACCAGGATCTTCGCGATTCGCTCGAAATCGATCATTCTAGTCTCGCGATTAGGGGTTGACCGGGCGCCGCCGATATCCTACCCCAACCTCTCCAAATCGATCTCGTCCATCGAGAGCTCACTCCGCCCCACCACCAGCTCGCTCTCGGCGGCTTCGATCGTCCCGATCGCCTTGCGGGCCTCCTTCTCGACGCGCCACGCTTCGGCGCCGATGATCGAAGAACCAAGCACCTCCCATGTGTGTCTCGGCGCCGTGTAGGCGGATGAGAGGGTTCTTGTGACGATGGCGAAATCGATCGACCAGCGCGCGGATCGGCGCGCGTCTCTCTTTGAGCGAGGTGGACCAGGGGATCTCTACACGAATGACGCAGGTAGCGACGAATGCTTTCATGGTGGCAATCGTAGCGCCCGAGGGGAGCGGCACCCTGTGCTATCTTCCGCCCTCGCGACACTGAACCCTCGCAACTCCTTATCTTATGGTCTCTTCACCCTCTTTCCTCGATCGACTTCGCACGCGGCGGATGACTGTCGTCTCCGGAAAAGGAGGCGTCGGGAAATCCACGATGGTCGCGGCCATGGCGACCGCCTTGGCGCGCGAGGGCGCGAGGGTGTTGGTCGTGGAGCCCAACGGTCCGCACCGCCTTCCCTCGCTACTGGGCGCTCGGGTCGTTCCAGAGGGTGGTGCGGGCGCTGTTGCGCCTGGGGTTTGGGGGCTTTTTCTCGATCCCGAGGCGACGATGGAGGCCTACATGCGATCGCAGTTGCGTGTGCGGCTCATCGCTGATCGCATCGTGAAGAGCCACATATACGAGCGCTTCGTGGCGGCCGCGCCCGGTCTCAAGGAGCTGGTGGTTCTCGGGAAGATCATGATGGTCTATCGGGGGCGACACGAGGTCGGCGGCGCCGGCGGATTCGACCATCTGATTCTCGACGCGCCCGCGACGGGGCACGGGGTGCAGCTGCTTCGCGTTCCTAGTCTCGCCCTCGATACTTTCGGCGAGGGCCCGATTACGCGAGAGGCCCGCCGCGTGCAGGCGATGCTCGAGGCCGACGACACTTTCATGGATATCGTCACTCTGCCGGAAGAGATGCCGGTGAACGAGGCGTTGGAGCTGGAGTGCGCGATTCGCGATGTTCTCGGCTTGAAGATCGGGCACTTGTTGGTCAATGGCATGGTCGGATCGGTCGGGGAGGCTGGTGCCGCGTGGATGGCCGATCGAGAGCCGGCGGGCGAGCTCTCGGCCGCGGCCGCGCGCGCGGCCCGGTGGTGCGCCGCACGCAGCCGAATGCAAGCGCGGAATCTGGGCCGTGCGCAAGAGCAGAGCCGAGCGGAGCTGGCAACACTTCCCTTCGTTTTCGAGCGCGATGAGCGCCGCATTGTAGAGTTACTGGCCGATCGCATCGCCGACCCACCAGGAGAGCTAGCGTGAGGATGGAGCGAATCCTCAGAGAGAAACGGGTCGTCGTCTGCTGCGGCTCCGGTGGCGTGGGCAAGACCACGACCGCCGCCGCGCTCGCCCTCCGAGCCGCCACCGACGGGCGCCGCACTCTGGTGCTCACGATCGACCCGGCCAGGCGTCTGGCCAACGCGCTGGGTTTCGAGGAGTTCCGGGGCGAGGAACAGGTAGTGGATCGATCGCTCTTCGAGGCAGCGGGGTTGACGCCGCGCGCCGAGCTGAGGGCTATGATGCTCGACGTCGGCGGCACTTTCGACACCATCATCGAGCGCTACGCTCCCTCGGTCGAAGTGCGCGACAGAATATTCAGAAACAAGCTCTATCGCAACTTCTCGTCGACCGTCGCCGGATCGCAGGAGTACATGGCGATGGAGAAGCTCTACGACACGGTGGGGCAGGGGGAGTACGATCTCATCGTTCTCGATACCCCGCCGACGCGCAACGCGCTCGACTTCCTCGACGCACCGCGCCGCATGGTCGATTTCCTGGACGAGAGCGTGCTCGAGTGGTTTCTCATTCCGTACGTCGCGGCCGGCAAGATGGGGCTGAATCTGCTGCGCCGAGGCGGAGAGAAGATCCTGCATGCGCTCGAGAAGATCACCGGCAGCGGGTTTCTGCGCGACCTTTCCGACTTCTTTCAGGCGTTCGAAGGCATGTACGAAGGGTTCAGAGACCGAGCGAACCATGTCGTCAGCCTGCTGGAAGACCCCGGCACGATCTTCGTTCTCGTGACCAGCCCATCACCGATTGCGATCGATGAAGCGACATATTTCTATCGGAAGCTACGCGAGTACAACTTCGCCTTCTCGACTTTCATCGTCAATCGGGTGCACCAGGCCCCTTTCGGCCACGACGGTGACCTGGAAAGCAACATCGCGAGTCTCGTGGAAGAGCTGAGGGGAGCTCCCGCCGAGGCTGTAGCGTCGCTGGTTCGCAGCGCGTCGTCGTTGCAGGCACTCGGCGAGCGTGACCAGGCGGCGTTGGCAAGGCTCAAGAGCTCTGTGATCGAAGACGAAGTGGACTACCGTCTGGTTCCCTCGCTCGACGAAGATGTGCACGATCTGCGCGGGCTTGCCCTGATCGGCGCGGCGGTGATGAGGGTCATGGGCTGACGGGGCAGCCCATGACTTCGGAATTGGAGCTGGCCGCTTCGCGGCAGCTCAATTCCTCACGGGCGGGGTGGAGAGTTTCCCAGAGTTTGGCTGAAGGTGAGCACCGGCCACCTCCGTCGGACGGCGTGGCGGCGCAGCTTTCGATCCGGGTTGACGGCGACCGAATGGCCGACTGCCTCCAGGAGCGGCAGATCGGATGCGTTATCGGTGTGGAAGGCGCATTCGCGGAGCTCGACGCCGTGGGAGTGCGCGTGCGCAGCGGCTTTCTCGACCTTTCCCTCGGCGAAAACGGCGGGGCCGAGCATCCGGTCCGTCAGCAGATCGTCTTCGAAGGCGAAATCGGTGGCGAGCAGGATTCCGCTATCCGTGGAACCCTGCGTGACG
>CAZFNT010000336.1:0-1881 GCA_964520315.1 uncultured Gemmatimonadota bacterium | reverse complement strand
TATGAAGGGCGAGGTCGATGAGATCAGGGCCACCCGGCTGCCCGCCGCTCGATACCGCCCCACGAGCTCGATGCCGTCTCTGTAGAGGCGATCGTGAACCACCCGATCGAAGCACTCCCGCGAGACATCCTGCAGCTCGTCACGACGCCGGCCGATCCAGGGGGCCAGCCCGTCGCGCAAGATCTGGTCGTAGTTCGTTATCCGCAAGTGATAGCGGGCCATATGCACGAGCGACAGGAAGACCGGCGGAAGACCCAGGCGACCGCGCCGTAGCAAGTAGAGGCCCGCGAGCACCGCCGAATAGCCGTCCATGAGGGTGCCGTCGAGATCGAAGTAGGCGATCGGGGGGACCGGGTCGGGGAGCTCGCTCATTGGGTGCGTGTTGCGTGGCATGGGCGTGTCTGCTCGATCTGATAACATACATTGACCATGAACACCGCAACCCCCACTGCGCAAGCCCGCTCCGTGCCCTCGAAGCGATCGGACCATCTCAACGCCCCCGCGGCGAAGATCGCCAAGGAGGGCCGCCCCTTCATCATCGCGGGCCTTCTAGCTGGTGGGCTTCTCCTTCTGCTCGGATCGACGGCTTTGGGATCGATCGCCCTGGCTTTCGGGCTCTTCTCGATCCTCTTCTTCCGCAATCCTCAGCCGAAGATCCCCGCCTTGCCCGGCGTCGCCGTCAGCCCCGCGCACGGCAAGGTGGTCGTCGTCGAACGCGCATTCGAGCCACATTTCCTCAAGGACGATGCCCTGCACATCGCCGTCTTCCTCAACGTGGTCGACGTTCATATCAACCGCGCTCCGGTGCGCGGGCGGGTGCTGGAGCAGATCTACCACCCCGGTCGCTTCTTCTCGGCCACCACCGACAAATGCGCCGACGAAAACGAGCGCAACCACATCGTCTTCGAATGCGACGAAGAGGGGGGGCGGGGAGAGAAAGTCCTTCTGACACAGATCGCCGGGCTCATCGCGCGCCGAATCGTGAGCCACGTTCGAAAAGGCGACACATACGAGAGAGGCGAGGCCTTCGGCCTGATTCGTTTCGGCTCCCGCACCGACATCTGGCTCCCGGCCGACACCCGCCCCCTCGTCGCCATCGGCGATCGCGTCGTCGGGGGCGAGACGATCCTGGGGGAGCTTCGCGGTGGGTAAGCGAGCCCACGACAGCATGCGCCGGGGCATCTTGGTGCTACCTAGTCTGATCACGACCGGCGGCCTGGCGATGGGCTTCTGGTCGATCGTCTTCACCATGAAAGGCGCACACATTGCGGCCGCGTGGTGCATCGTCGGGGCCGGTTTCTTCGACAACCTCGACGGCCGCGTGGCTCGGGCGTCGGGGGCCACTTCGCGCTTCGGAATCGAGTACGACTCTCTGGCCGATCTGGTGTCGTTCGGCGTCGCGCCGGCGATGCTGGCCTATGGCTGGGCGCTACAGGATTTCGGGCGATTCGGGCTGCTGGCCGCCTTTCTCTACGTCGCTTGCGCCGCCATGCGCCTCGCCCGCTACAACGTGCAGATCGACTCGGTCGAGTCACGGGTCTTCCGCGGGCTGCCGACACCGGCCGGCGGCGGCATGATCTGCTCCACCGTCCTCTTCTTCGAGGCGTGGGGGGTGATGCTGCCGAAGATAGAGGTTCCCTTGGTGGGCAGCGCCGGAATGGTGGTGCTGGTCTATCTGCTCGACTACTTGATGATCTCGTCGATCCAGTATACGAGCAACAAAGGCACGCGTTCGCAACGGGCGCCCCTCGAACGGGTCGTTCTGGTGATCCTCTTTCTCAGCCTGATCCTCTGGGAACCCGAGCTGATGCTCTTCCTCATAGGAGTGTTCTACATCTCTTCAGGGCCGCTCGGTATCGTTCCGCGTGCGCGTGCCCGGCG
>CAZFNT010000335.1:0-5120 GCA_964520315.1 uncultured Gemmatimonadota bacterium | reverse complement strand
AGGTGGATCGGCTCGAGTTTCGCAATCGCCTCGGGCTGATCGGTGATGCGTTCATTGACCATGTCGCGAAGCGCTACGGCACGCGCCGTTTCGACGACTTGGCGTTCGCGATTCAGCGTCTGGCTGAGCTGCGGCTGCGGGAATGGGCCGAGCAGGCGGTGCGGGCCACCGGCATCCCCAGGATCTGTGCGGCGGGCGGCGTGTTTCTCAATGTGAAGGCCAATGCACAGCTCGTAGGATCACATTTGGTCGATGATCTCGCCGTTTTCCCCGCTCCCGGCGACGAGTCGGTGGCCATCGGGGCCGCTCTGCTGGCGCACTTGCAGCAAGAAGGAAGATTGGCGTCGGCCGGGGAAAGGGGGGGGCGGTCCTTCGCGCACTCCCCATCGATCTTCTTGGGTCCGGAGGTTTCGGATGGAATCGATCGTTCGATCGGGGACGTCGACCGGAAGCGCTTCGAGGTCACCTGGCACGGAGACCGAATCGATCGCGAGGTGGCGGTGCTTCTGGCTGAGGGCGAGATCGTGGGGCGTGCGCGGGGCCGGCTCGAGTTCGGGCCGCGTGCACTGGGCAATCGTTCGATTCTGGCCGATCCGTCGCGGCTAGAGGCGGTGGGGGAGCTCAACCGGGCGATCAAGAACCGTGATTTTTGGATGCCTTTCGCGCCGGCGATCGCCGCGGAGAATGCGGGGCGCTACCTACACAATCCGAAGGGGATCGACTCGCCTCATATGATGCTGACATTCGAAACTGTCGCTGAGCATCGAAACGAGATTGCGGCGGCGATCCATCCGGCCGACTTCAGTGCCCGGCCGCAGATTGTGCACGCCGAGGGAAACCCGAGTTTCCATGGCTTGCTCGGGGAATTTCAACGGGTTCGGGGTATCGGGGCGTTGCTCAATACTTCGCTGAATCTGCACGGCGAGCCTATGGTCGCTTCGGCGGCCGATGCGATCGATCTGCTGGAGCGCTCGGGGCTCAGGAATCTCGCGATCGATGGCTATCTGTTGCGCAGGCGGGTGCGCTCCGATCGGGCAGAGATGGGGCCGGTAGGGGTTCCCGATCGGGTTCGGGCTTGAGAGTTCTGCTGGCCAATCCGACGCCGCGCGAGGCGATAACCAAAGAGGGGCGGGTGCTGATTCCGCTCAGTGTGACCTTCGAGCCGCACCGTTTCCCGCTCTCGCTGTGTCTGGTGGCTTCGGCGATTCGGGCGCGAAACCCCGGGGCCGAGCTGCGCGTCGTCGACGGCCCCGCGGAGGGGGTGGGGGCGGACGAGCTGGCGGCGCGAATCGGGGCCATGGAGCCCGATCTGACGGTGATCAATGCGGCGAGCCCCACGCTGGAATCGGATCTGGCGGCGGCGCGGGCGGCGGCCGCCGTGGGGAGTCGGGTTGCTCTCTTCGGCCAGCACGCCCAGGCGATGGGGGAGGAGCTGCTGCGAGCGGCGGAAGAGGTGGACGTCTGTGTGGGCGCGGAGCCCGAGTCGGCGCTGGCGGAGCTGGTAGCGGCGATCGCGGGGGGGGGCTCTCTCGACGATGTGCCGGGCATTGTGTATCGAGATCGCGGCGGAGGCGTGCGGGCGTCGGGGGCGGAGGTGGATGCGATCCAGCTCGATGCACTTTCGTGGCCGGCGCGTGATCTGGTCGATGCGAAGCGTTATCGTTTGCCCGACGGAGAGCGGTACACTTTGGTGTTGGCGGGGCGGGGCTGCCCATTCGACTGTCCCTTCTGTTTGGCGCCGGGGCTGCACGGCCGGCGAGCGCGCTTGCGGACTCCCGCGTCGATCGTTGAAGAGGTGAGGGCGATTCGACGAGAGCAAGGGATCCACTCGTTTCTCTTCCAGGCCGACCTGTTCACGGCTAATCGTCGCTGGGTGCTCGATCTGTGCGAAGAGTTGGAGCGTGGTGCGTCGGGAATTCGCTGGATCTGCAACACGCGCATCGACACGATCGATCGAGAGATGCTCGAGCGAATGCGGCGAGCTGGCTTGTTCCTGATCACCTTCGGGATCGAATCGGGGGATCCCGAGATGCTCGACGTGCTCGGAAAGGGGCGGGTGACATTGGAGCGGATCCGCGAGACTGTGGGGCAGTGTCGCGATCTGGGGATCAAGACGAACGGCAGCTTCGTGATAGGGCATCCGGGAGAGAGCCGGGAATCGCTTGCTCGCACACGCGAGCTCATCCTCTCGCTACCGCTTGATATGGCGGTGCTGATGTGCAGCACGCCGCATCCTGGCACGCCTCTTTTTTCGCAGCTCGCCGAGGGGGCTGGATTTCTGTCGCGAGATTTCGCCGACTACAGTTTCGATCGCTATGTGGTCGGCGGCGGGGAGCTGAGCGCGGAGGAGATCACCACCTTCGTGCGCGATGTGCGGAGGCGTTTCTACCTTTCGCCGGGCTACTTCGCGAGACGGATGGGCGATCTGCGAGAACCGATCGCGTTTGCGCGTTCGGCCTTGTTCGCGGTGGGGCGAGCTCTCGAATCAGGGCGACGGGTGTGGAGAGGCGGGCGGAGGGGGCGCGGTGCCGGGGAGGTGAATGGTGTCTCCGGCGCTCGCATGAATCCGTATGCGGCGGGTGGGAGAGAGGTTGGCTTATCGTGAGCGGGCGCGCCGCGCGTCGGTGGCTGTGGGGTCAACTGCCGGGGGTTCGTATCGGCTATCTGGTGTACTTCGCGAACACCCGGTGCGAACAGGATTGCCGCCACTGCTTCCTTCGGCCGGGCGCTGATGACGCGTTGTTGACGCCTGAGGAGCTCGCGTCGATCGGGCGGAAGCTGCGTCATTTGATGCAGCTCACGGTGACTGGCGGCGAGCCTACGCTGCGTTCCGATCTGGTGGATGCGGTCACGGCGCTGGCCGGCGAGTCGAAGACGCGGTATTTGTCGCTTCATACGAACGGATTCGAGCCCTCGCGTGTGGAGAAGGCGGTTTGGGGCATTTTGCGCGCGCTGCCCGACGCCTTGCTTTCGGTGCGACTATCTCTCGACGCGTTCGGAGTGCGTCATGACGAGATTCGGCGGCGTTCCGGCTCATGGGAGCGGGCGGTCGAGAGCCTGGATCGGCTCGGCGCGCTTCGGCGAGGGGAGCCGAGACTCAGGCTTTTTGTCGACACCTGCCTATCGGCGGCGAACCGCGGGGGGCTAGGGGAGCTGGGGGCCTTTCTCGATTCGAAGGGGGCGATGCTCGATGGCCGTGAAGTGATGGTGATGCGGGGGAACCCGAGGGATCCAGGCGCGGCGGTAGGGTCTGATCCCGCCGCGCGCGCGCTGGACGAATTCGCGCCGGCTGGGCGGGGCGAGGTCGCCTTCTCGTTGCCGGAGGCGGCTCGGCGCGAGCTCTATCGCCACCGGGGGAGCGGTGAATCCGATGCGCCGCGCGGATGCGTTGCCGGGCGGCGCTTCGCCGTGCTGGGCGCGGAGGGGGAGGTGGCGCCCTGCGAGACGCTGGCGGGCACCTGCGAGCTGGGGAATGTTCGGGAGCAGGGGCTCGATCTGGAGCTGGTGTTGGGAGCGTGGCGGGGGAAGGAGCTGAGAGAGAGAATCGTGCGAGGTGAATGCGCGGCGGGCTGCACCGAGGAGTGCCCCGCATTGGCGAGTGTGGTGCTCAGGGCGCGGCGACTGGGGCAGGTGCTTCTCAGGAGCCGGCGTCCGCTGGTCGATTCGGCGGGGGTGGCCGCGGAGTGATGGGCGAAGGACCGCCGCCGCGGGTGGCCATCGTCGTACCGGTGCACGATGGGGCGGAGACGCTGCCCACCCTCTTCGATGCCTTGGACCGTGTCGATCGGATCCGCGAGGCGGAGATCGTCATCGTGGACGATCGCTCGACGGATGGTTCCGCGGAGATAGCGCGCGCGCGTGGCTTTCGCGTCGTCGAGAGGGCGCTTCGGGGGGGGGCCGCCGCGGGACGGAACACCGGAGCTCGATCGACGCGAGCGCCGATTCTGCTCTTCCTCGACGCGGATACGGCCCCGCCGCCCGATACGCTCGCCCGTGTCGTGGAGCCATTCGAGGCGGAGGACGTGGTCGCCGTCGTCGGCGTCTATGCGCGGCGACCCCTGAACGATGGATTCTGGCCGCGGTACAAGGCGGTTCAGGCCGAGTCGTACCACCGACATTCGCCGGTGACCGTGATCAGCTGGATCTGGGGCTCGATGTCGGCGGTGCGGCGCGACGCTTTCGACGAGGCAGGGGGCTTCGACGAGCGTTACGCGGGAGCCGATCTCGAGGATGTCGAGCTCGGTCGTCGTCTCTCGCAGCTAGGGCGGGTTGTGCTCGAACGGCGCTTCGTCGTCGGCCATCACTTCCCCGAAACCCTCGGCGCCAACGTCCGCAATCACTTCGAGAGAGGGCGTCACTGGGCCCGCCTCTACGTCGAGAGCGGCCGATTCGACAACTACCTGACCACGAGACGTATGGCGGCGTCGCGCGTTGCGGCGGCGATGTTGGCCTTGGGGTTCCCGATCGCCCTGCTCGCGGGGGGGGCGATCCCGCGGATCGTCCCGATCGCCGGGCTCTTGGCGTACTTGGCGCTGACCCGAGAGCTGATGGTTTTGGCGTGGCGCGAGGGGGGCGTGCGCTTCGCCGCGGCGGTTCTCATCGCGGAGACGGTGCTCTCATGCGCACTGATCGCCGCCGGAGCGTCGGTCGCCTGCGAGAGGCTGGCCACGGCTATCGGATTCTCAGCTTCTGCCCCCGGAAGATCCGGTTCGGATTGCGCAAGTCGTTGAGCCGGCTCAGACGTCCCACACTTGTGCCGTAGCGCCCCGCGATTGCCGAGAGGCTCTCGCCTTCGCGCACAACATGGAGGCGGTGCGGGATCTGCCGATCATGCCGCTCGTCTCCGGGGATCGCACGGTAGGCTTCAAGCACCTGAGCGCCCTCCCCCGCGGGCACCTTCAATATGTACCCACGCGGCGCGCGGGCGCTGCCTTCACGAAAATCGGAAGTGAGAGCGGGGTTGAGGTCGCGGATCGCCTGGTCGCTAAGCCCGAGGTGGTGCTGAACTGTGTCGCGGTCCAAGTAGTCTTCGAGGGCGATCCAATCGCTCACGATCGGCGGCTCGTAGACGAGGCCATCGAAGAAGCGCTGCGGTTCGCGCGCCACGTCGCGGGCGGCCA
>CAZFNT010000334.1:0-5141 GCA_964520315.1 uncultured Gemmatimonadota bacterium | reverse complement strand
GTGCCGCGGGCTCGCCCTGGTCGATCCGATTGCCCACCGGTGAGGGGGTCACACCGGCGCTCTCGAATGCCACCGCGAAACGATCGCCGTCGATCGCCGCCTCGGAGAGTCGGATCGCTTCACCGGAGCCGAGGTGGGAATTGCCGTCCACCCGATTGTTGTGCGCCCATCTCCCCAGCGTGATCGCCGGCGCCGATTCCGCATCGATCCGGTTGCCGGTGATCCGGCAGCGTGTCGCCGTGTCGACGTGAATCCCCCCCCCCCCTCCGCGGATCCGATTCTCCCTCACCAGGATTTCGTCGCACGCGCTTTCGAGCACGAGCGAATCTCGATTCCAGGCGATCTCGTTGCGCACGATTTCCGCGCCGTCGACATTGAAGAGCAAGAGACCGTGCCCGTTGCCCCAAATCGAATTGTCGCGAACAACCGGGCCGTGGCAGTAGCCGATTCCGAGCCCCTCGTCTCCGTTTCCTTCGATGGCATTCCACTCGACGACACAGTTGCTGGAATCTCGCAGAAGGTAGAGTCCATCGTGCAGATTTCCTGCGATCGTGTTGCCGACGATGCGGCACTCCTTCGCCTGCCTAAGATCCAGACCGTTGCCATCGTTGTGGGAGAGCCAGCATGCAACAATACTCACGCATCGCGAATCGTTGCACCGCATACCTTGCCGATTGCCTGCCGCCGTCACATCTCGGATCACCGCGGCATCCGATTTCGCCACGAACACTCCGATGCCGTAGTTGCGCACCGTGAGCCCTTCGACGATGGCGCCCGGAGCCTCTTCGATTCGCAAGCCCACCGAATTCGGGTCGGTCTCTTCGTTCGGGTACTCTCGCTCGATGATCGCCCCATAGCCACGCAGCCGCGCCCCCGCCTGCCGAAGCTCGATCCGCACATCGCGATAGGTCCCGGGAGCGATCACCAGCTCATCGGTGAAGATGTAGGGGTCGGTGGACGTTCCGGCGAGCGCTTCTTCGCCGGGAAATCCCGCCTGGCCAACAACGATCCGCGCTCCCGCCGGTGGGCTGAAGGGCTCGGCGGATGTCGCTGGCTCGAACGCCAGGCAAGCGAAGAAAACGGCGTGGGTTAGGGGCCGCACGACGAAATCGGATTGTCGGCATGGTTCATGGACTGTCCTGCCTGTCGTTTCGGCGACTCTATCATTCCGGGTCTCGCGATGGAGTGGAGCGACCGAATTTCGGGCCTCGGGAACCCTGAAGCGATACGATGAGGCATGGACTTCAACCGACCGGGGGCGCCAGCGGACCATCGTATCGTCGCGCTTTCGACGCGCCGACGCCTCACTCCGGTCCCTCTCTGCCTCCTCCTCGCCGCCGCCGGCTGCGGCGAACCCGAACCCGGCCCCCCCTTCCAGCGTCTCGGCGCCCCCGATTCCCTCCTCTACGGCGCCCATCCCCAGCTCGATCGCGCCGAGCGCGCGGACGATCGACGCGACGCCATCCTGATCCCAGGCCCCTCGCGCTGGCGCACCCGGGTCACCATTCCATCGGGCGGGCGTTTCGAGGCCGGGTTGGCGGCCGGCGAGGGCTCCGGCAACGCCCCCCCGCCCAAGATCGCTTTCGCCTTTCTCCCCGACGCCGAGGAATCGAAGAAGCCCGCGGAATCGCGAATCGAAACCACCATCGACCCCGCCGCGCAAGGCTGGCTCGACTGGGCCTGGGACCTCTCCCGGCAGAGCAACCGAAGCGGCTGGTTCGAAATCGACGCCACACCCAGCCCCGGCGGTTGGATCCACCTCGGCGATCCCCACTTCGTCCCCACCGAGGGTCGCCCTACCGCCCCCTCCGTCCTCCTCATCAGCATCGACTCCCTGCGCCGCGACACGATCGGCCGCGTCACGCCCAATCTCGACGAACTCGCCGCCCGCGGCTGGCCGGTCCTCACCGCCATCGCCCCATCCCCCTGGACCCTACCCTCGCACGCTTCGCTCCTCACCGGCCTCGACCCCGTCCACCACGGCGTCGTCGGAGAGACCCGCGCGCTCCCCGCCGGACTGCCGACCATCGCCCAGCACTTCCGCGACCACGGCTACCGCACAATGGCAATGGTGAGCGCTCCCTATCTCGACTCCGACTACGGCTTCGCCCAGGGCTTCGACCGCTACGACGATTGGACACTGAAAGTCTCCGGCCACGAGGCCTCGCACAAGAGCGGTGGCGCCGAAAAGGTCGTCGAGCAGGCCATAGAGTGGTTCACCGACTACTCCGCCCTGCCCCTCTTCGTATTCCTGCACATCTGGGATCCGCACTACGACTACCGTCCCCCGCCCCCTTTCGACACCCGCTTCGATCCCCGCTACCGAGGTGACGCCGACGGCTCCTTCGAAGCGCTCTCCGCCGACTACTCCGCACGCGACCTGGAGCACGTCCGCGCCCTCTACGATGGCGAAGTTGCCTGGACCGACACCCTCATCGGACACCTCCTCGATCGGCTCGACGATCTCGGACGGCTCGATCGAACAGCCCTCGTCATCACCTCCGACCACGGAGAAGAGTTCTACGAGCACGGCAACAAGGGTCATGGCAACGAGCTCGTTCCCGAGGTCTTAGAAGTCCCGGTCATTATTGGACCGACACTCGGAAGCAGCCTCCCCGTCCCAGGACACCGCGGCCGACCGCACTCGCTCCTCGACGTCGCCGCAACGATCTCGGTGCTCGCCGGACTGCCGCCGCTCGGCACCGCGGATGGTACTCCGATCGGTAACCGCCTCGACACAACGCCCCCCGAGGCCGGCGTCTGGTCGGTCGCGAGCTGGGGTGGCCGCCTCCGGCAGGCCTGCGTCACCGGAAGGTGGGCCTACATCAACGAAGGCTGCGATCGCCCGCCCCGTCTCTACGATCGAACGATCGACACCGGCTGGAAGCGCGACATGGCGCCCGGGCAGAGCGCGGCCCTCGATGCCTTCGGCTCCGCATGGCGCCACCGCATGGACACCTGGCCCGGTCTTCACCTGATCGCCGCTCCGCGCAAATCGAGCCGTCTCTCCATCGACATCGCGTCCGATTCGCCCCTCGGCGAGGCCACCCTCGTACGCGCCGGGGCCGAGAGCACACTGCGGATCACCGGGAACCGCGACTCGATCCTGATCCGGGCGACCCCCGACCGAAGTGGCATCGTGCACGTCCTTTTCGATCCGGACTACACCGCCGACCCCTTCTCGATCGACATGCGGGTCCCAGACCCCATTCCCGCCCGCTCGATCCGCGTCGCTGGCACCGGAGCGAGCGCTCTGCCGGACGAGCGGGCCCGGATCTCCGCGGGCCGAATCGAGCGCGTGCGTAGCTCGGGAATCGGAACAGTCTCCAGCGCCCGCGAGACGATCCGAATGCTGGTTCGAGTCCCCGATCGCCCCCTTGTCGTGCTCGCCCGCGTTCCGATTCAAGGAGTCGTGGCGGAAGAAGAAGGCGCGCCCCTCGATCCCGAGTTGGAGTCCCGGCTTCGCTCGCTCGGATATCTCGATTGATGCTTCCTCGCCGAGTTTCGCGGGAAGCCGCGATTGCCGGCGCGCTCTTCCTACTCGCGGCTGTATTTCGTCTCTATCGACTCACCGACATTCCCTGTGGCATCTGGATCGACGAAGGTCGTATGGCCTTTCGCGCGATGGTCGCCTGGGAGCAGGGGTGGCGACATATTTTTGACTGGCGCCCCGTGAGCGTCCCTGGATCGGATGAAGCCTCTCATCTCTATCTCGTCTGCTTCGACACGATCCGCCGCATCTTCGGGGGCGGCCTGCTGGGCATTCGCATGGCCTCGGTGCTTCCGGGGATCCTCACCGCGATCCCCTTCTGGCGGGTGGCGCGCCAGCTCTTGCCGCGCTCGGGGGCGATCTTCGCCACGGTCGCTTTCGCAACAGGCATCTGGAGCGCCAACCACGCCCGCTGGACCTGGGAGCAGACACTATTGATCCTACTGCAGGTCGGCGCGTCGGCTTCGCTACTCTCATGGTGGCGCACCGGAGCCAGGCGACACCTTTTCGCGATCGGCGCCCAGTGCGGTGTCGCGATGGCGACCTACACGACCTGGCCTGCCACACTCGCCGCGTTCGTCGCAGCGACCGCCCTGACGCCCTGGGTACGCGGGCCGGGCGCTCCGAACGACACCCGCCCGATGGCGCCGGCTTTCGGCTGGGCGCTGCTGGCCATGACGATCGCCGCGGCCCCCTTCATGTGGCACTATCGCAGCGACCCGAGTCCGCTCCTGGCCAGCTACCACGAGCTCTCCGCCGCCCCCGCCGAGCGAGAGGGGGCCTGGACGATCGGAGCCTCCGCCCGTGCCCATGCCGCGATGTTCGTCTCGGCGAAGGGGGGCAGCGACCAGGACGGTCCGACCGATCTGCCCGTGGTCGATCCGATCACCGCGATCGCCTTCTTCGCGGGCTTGGTTGCCTTGCTCACCAGGCCGCGCAGCCCCTCATCGGCTATTCTGTTGCCCTGGCTGCTATTCATCTGGCTCACCGGCCCGCTCTCGACCGCGGTCTCCCCTCCACCCTATATCCGCAGGATCGGAGCGATGGCGCCCGCGATCTATCTCGTCTCCGGCGCCGGCTGGGCGCTTCTGGGCACCGCGTGGCGCGCGCTCATCCGTGCCCGATGGAGCGATCGCGTCTGGACCGCTCTGAGCGCCACCGCGATCGCCGCGATGTTCGCGTGGAACGGCTGGGCTCTTTTTGCTCAGTGGGGTGGACGTGATCAACCGGTCGCTCGCTTCGGCGTGAGCGAGCGCTTGGTCGGAGAGGATCTGCGAACCCTCCGACCCACCGAGCGCGCCCTCGTCCTGACGAACATCCTCTCGGGCGCCGCCGCCGGATTCACCACCGAAACCAGCGCCCAGACCATCCGAACGATCGCTGGAGAGCGGATTCCCCTGTGGGGGATCAACCCCGAGGGCACACCGATACTGATTGTCGATGGCTCGGAGCCGCCGGGCACCGGAGTCTCACGGGTTTACGGCAAGCCCGGCGACCCGGAGACGGAGCGGGTGCTCGCGGCCTGCTCCGAGGGTGTCGATGGGCCGCGGGGAGCGAACTCTCGAGAGATTTCGCCCGGCGTGGCGTGTTGGGTGCTCTCGATGCCAAGCACTCGCGAGGGTGGAATCAGTAAGGGTCCGGAAAGAAACAA
>CAZFNT010000333.1:0-5151 GCA_964520315.1 uncultured Gemmatimonadota bacterium | reverse complement strand
GTGAACGCGGCCGAGTAGGAGCGGACTCCCTCGAGCCGGTACCGCGTCTCGCCGAGCGGAGCGGCGATAGCGGTGGTCGATGCCGCGAGGCAGAGGAGGAGGGCGACGCGCATGGTGGTGTGGGCTGAATCAGAAGGGCGGAGGTCCGCCATCGCTCCAGCAGCACTCCTCCCGGCGGGGGAGTGGGGGTGGGTCGTAGGTGAGGAGCGCCGCGCTGCTGAGGACCATTGGCAGATAGCCGGCTTGGCCCGAGGTTCCCCTGGGGAACATCGGTACGCTCAACGATGCCGCGGCGGCGAGGACGCGGGCGCCGTCGAACCAGATCGGAGTGAGCTCGAAACGATAGTTGTAGAAGAGCTGCGCGTTGTAGGTGCTCACGTGCAGGATGCCGTCTTGGGTGATGAGGCCCGAGACGCCGCGTGAGGCCGGACCTCCATTCAGGAAATGTTGAGCGTGAATCTTGAGCGGCTGATAGGGATCGGAAACGTCGTAGACGGCGATGGAGACGGAGTAGGACTCGAAGAAGCTGAATTCGCTACGGTAGAGGAGGGGTCTGCTATCGTCGAAAGCGATGGGGACCCCATCATCGACCCTTTGGTCGTGGATCTTTTCGATGCCGTCGGAGCGCGAGATTCGAAAGAACGAGACGATGTCGTGCAATTCCGTTTCCACGGCCGCGAGCAGATCGGTCTCGGAATCGGGGAAGGCGCGCACTGCCCTCTGCCTCCCACTGTAAAACAGGTGATCGCTGAAGCCGCCGATTAGGTTAGGCCTCACGGGATCGGATAGATCGAACACCGGGTCTCTGGTTACCAGGAAGCCGCGGTCGACGACCCAGTCCACGACTTGGGCGGACTGGGTGGCAAGGTACGGGGAAGGGATCGCGACCGAGTCGACCAGGGCTATCGAGTCGCCACGTTCGAAGACGAAGAGCCAGGGATCTCTCGAAAGGTCATATCCAAGCGTGTAGATATGGGTTTCGCTCAGCGCCACTTGGTATTGATGCCCTCCGTCCACGCGCACCTGCTCGGGGGCCGCCAAGCCTGCACCCATGTTGGTGCCGTACGATAGGACGCCGGGACTGAACTGCGCCCAGGCGTCGCCGTCGGGGGCAATCGTCAAGCCGTGAGTGATGTACTGAACGAGCGGCACTTCGCTGCGCCGTTCGAGCGACGCGCCGTACCGCAGCCAGGCTCGGTCGTAGCCGTTGGCGTAGTAGAGATGGCCCGATTCCAGAAATATGCAACGATTGGCAGAGATGGAATCGCCCTCGGCGAAGAGCAGGGTGGAGGCTCCGGATTCATCGACTTCGAAAGCGAAGAGCGAGTCCTCGTAGGTCACGGCCACGCGGTCGACTCGCCGCTCGGCGTCGAACCAGACAGCGAGGTTCCTCGTCGAGTCGCGTTCCTGAAGAGTGCCCACTCGATCCAGCCGGCCAGGCGCCTCGACCCGATAGAGAACGATCGCGCCGTCTTGCGCAGCGTAGATGCGGTCGAGATCGGGGCTGGATTCCACAGTGGAGGTCCATCCTCCGTAGCTCGTGCCGGTCACCTCGACATGACCGGCCGAGTCCACGTAGGCCCCGTGCAGCGACGACACCGTGGCGTAGTAGAATCCACCGTATCGATCGCCGGCCATCATCCACGCGTTGCTCGTATGTTGCTCGAGCTCGACGATTGCCAGATCTCCTCCCGGTTCGGGACGCAGGGTGGCGAATCTCGCACCATGCCCACCGCAGACCAGGAAATCCCCCGCCTGCGCCATGGAGAACCAGGCCACCCGATCATCCTCGGTCAGCCGCACCCGCGCGTCGCCTTCAGGGGTCCAGAGCGTCCCCTCATCCTCGAGCAACCGTAGCGCCCCTCCGTACCTCTCGACGTCGACCACCGGGCTCATCGGAAGGCCGAACTCCAGCAGCTCGAAGCGCTGCTCCGCATAAGGACGAAGAGCCACCCGCTGGAAGATCATCCCCGCGCGAATCAGGTGCTCGCCGTCGGCGAAGGTCGAAGTCCTTGTCGGAGTATCGCCCCAGGGCGGATCGGCGACCGAGAACGAATGGACTCCCTCGAGCCGGTAGCGGGTCTCGCCGATCGGTGCGGCGATGGCGGTGGTCGAAGCGGCGAAACAGAGGAGGAGGGCGACGCGCATGGTGGAGGTCCTCCTACGATTGTGGTTGTGGGTGGGGGACGCGAATCAGCACGGTCGAGGTCTCCGAGCCGGAGGGGTCCAGAATGAAATCCCAGCGAGTGATCGGCTGGTAGCTCCCTGCTTGGTCGGGAATCCAAGGCGTGTCGATCGGCGGTTCGTCGATGCCGAACTGGAGCTCGGCGGGACAATAGTCCGCGACGCCTTTCGGAGGAGGCTCGGGGTAGGGGAAGTTGATGTACTCCACTTCGGTCGTTGCGGCGAGAATCGTTTCGTAAAGGGTGCCGGTTCTGGGCAGATAGACCTCGAGATCTTCTTGGTTCGGGTGAGCGTTCGAGTAGATCCGCGGGCAGGGTGTGGTTGTGGAGGAGTTGACCGCCACGAGCCATGTCTCGTTCTGGTCTGCCAGATGCGCAAGCTCCTCGACGCGAACGATGCCGGGAGGCGCCTCGTAGAAGAGGGCGAAGGGGGCTCCGAGGTCTTTAGGTGTATCACCTTCCGGCACCTCGTACACCAGTATGCTCGGCTTCCGCATATCGGGCGAGTTTTCGTCGAGCGTTGTGGCGTGGAATCGGAGGTGCGGCTCGAAGCGCCGGGTCGGGGAGTAGGGCTGGATGAAGATGCCGTTGTTGCGATAGCCGGTCGGATCGGCCGCCCAGTAGCGCACGAGATTGGTCAGGTCGAAATCGAGGGCTCGGTTCGAGGGGATCGGCTCCTGCCAGATCCCTATTCTCTTCGTGTAGTCGCGTCGGGCCGACGTGAGGAAGTGCAGGCCGAAGTCCTGGTACCATATCTCGTCTGTGGTGAATTCGTCCCAGACGTGGTGGAAGATGGTGTCGCCGATGGCGACTTGACTGCCGAAGCCGATCAGCCGGCGGTGCCCCGGCGCGGCGAAGCACGCGCCCATGCCGGTGCCGTATGCGACGACGAAGGAGCCGGGGCCGTCGCCGACCTCCGCCCAGCCATCACCATTGGGGGCGACGGCGAGGTCTCGGGGGCCGGGCTGATCGAGCGGCATCTCCCTGCGTCGCTCGAGCGAGGGGCCGTCCCGCAGCCAGGCGCGATCGATCGAGGGGACGCAACTGCATGATCGGCAATACGGCGCGGGTTATGGTGATCCCTTCGCCGTCGGGCGGCGGATACAGAAGCCCGAATCCGTAGCGGTGAATCGCCCTGCTCCAGCACCACTGCGAGAGCATGGGGATCACATCTCCGGGTTCGTTGTGCGAGGCTCGTAGCGGATAGTAGTTCGGCATTAGGACATGGGCGATATCGAGCATCTTGTCGAGACAGCCGGCCGGCTGCGTTTCCCCAACAGCCCATTCCCGATCCGTCCTCGAAAGGTCCATCCCCGGTAAAGAGAAAGATCGGGCGGAAATTCGCTTCGAGGTCGAAGATCGACTTCTCGTAATTGGTGAAGACGTTGTGGTCGATCGCCGTCCGGATCTGTCCCTCCGGCTTCTCGTCCCCGTAGGTCCAGCCGAGCAGAGCGGGGTGGTCGTCGAACTCTTCGATCCACTCCTCGACCAAGCCCGACACGAGAGGCAATCCGATCTGTTTGTGCTCCTCCGCGATCGGGGGGTAGAGGGGCAGCCACAGAATCGCTTTCATGCCGGCGGTCTGGGCCGCATCGAGAATGAGGTACGCTTCGCGTTTCGTAGCGTACATGTTCAGGCCGGAGGGCGGTTTGAGCAGGGTGTTGAACTCCGCGCCCTTCGAGCCCAGCGCCAGGCAGCGGTCTCGAAGCGAGTCGAGCGGGGCGGTCTTCTCGAGCCATTCGTACCGATCCTGAACGCCGAGCACGGGGAAGGGCTCGCCGCCCACCAGGAGCTGCCCCTCTGGATGGATCGTAACGGGATCGGCTTCTCCCCCCTGGGCGATCCACATCAGGTCATCGCTAAAGCTAACCTTGTCGAGCCACGCCTCCGCGCCTTGCTCTTCCATACCGAAGCGCAGCTCGACCGAGATGATCGGATCCGGCCCGGTCATCGACCGAGCGTACGAGGCCGTCCTGGATTCCTTGGGAGAGTCATGAGCCTCGACCGCCAAATACTGGCCGAACGGGCCATCGCCGTCGAGCGACACTTGGAGCGAGTGCGGCGTCACCTTCCCGCGCCGCCAGAGCATCTTGCGCCCGGCACGCTCGAACTCGATCTGTGGGCTCAATGCGCATCACTCCAAGACCCGGAGCTGGGGCAGCCGCCCGAAGTGCTCGTCGCGTGTGAGCAGGATCAGGTTGTGCTCGGAGGCGAGGGCCGCGATCCACAGATCGTTGGTGGGGATCGGCGTGCCTTGGGCGCGGAGCTGGCGGTATAGGTGCGCGTAGATCACCGTGGTGGCGTCGGTGGGGTAGAGGACACTCACGCCCGGCTGGGCCAAGAAGCTCGTCAGGGTCTTTGCGTTGGCTTGTCCGGCCTTGCCGCAGGCGAATCCGGCGCGAAGCTCGGCCACGACGACGAAAGGCAGGTAGATTGCGTCGGCCCGCGCGACCCAGTCGACGACTTCGGTCACGGCGCGGCAGAGGTCGACATAGCGGTTGGTGTCGAGGGCGATCCTCACGGCCAAAGTGCCGGATCGATGGCTCGCTGCGCCTCGAGAGCCTCGAGTGTTTCGCGATCGGCGATCCAGGAGCCCGCGATGGCCGCCAGGTCTCTCTGGATCGGCCGGCCGGCTCCAACGCCCAGCGCCCTGCCAAGCGCTTCGAGCGCAACCCGATTCAGGCTCTTGCCCTCTTCACGGGCGCGACCCCGCAGCGCGGCGTCCAGCTCCGGGGGGATGTTTCTTAGCGTATACTGCATGCATGCAATGTAGGCTGTTATTGCAGGCATATCAAGGAGGGCCCTAATCGAGATTCCGCCGCGCTTGATGCGCTTCGATCAGTCGCACTCGTGGAAGGTGCAGGCGTCTTCCCGCATTCGCGGCGTGGTTTCGATCAGAAGGGCGGAGGTCCGCCATCGCTCCAGCAGCACTCTTCCCGGCGGGGAAGAGGGGGTGGGTCGTAGGAGA
>CAZFNT010000332.1:0-5157 GCA_964520315.1 uncultured Gemmatimonadota bacterium | reverse complement strand
TCGTCGCCGACCTCACCATGGTGCGCTATCTGATACCACTCTTCACGCCTCTGGCGATCGTGCAAGGGTGGGCACTCGGACAGAGATTGCCGGAGCTCGTGCATACGCTCTCACACCGAAAGACCAACAATTCCTCGAATGCATCCGCTTTCGAGGGGATGAGGATCCTGATCGGAACCGCCGGGCTCGTGGTTCTGGGCGCGATGCTCGTTCCTCGCTTCGAGATGATTTCTAGAATGGGTGGGGTCCATTCACTTTCGGAGGGCATGCACTACTCTTGTGAGCTCACTCGCAGACTCGTCCTCCACGGCATGGCCCGACCCCATCAGCGAGCGCTCGAGCCAGTTGTGGCGGCTCTGGATTCCCTGCCGCTGACCCAGTTGGAGCGTGAAGTCCTTTTCCAAGGCCTGGGCACACCGCTCGAGGGGAGCAGCGGTCTCGACCCCTACAATGCGATCCCGTTGAATCTCGGAGAGGAAGTGGTTCCACTCGGCCCGATGGCTCGCGAGCAGATTGCTTGGCTCGACAGCGGCGTCCACCGCTACCAGGAGCTCCTCCATAGCTTCCTTTTCGGGAATGACGATATGGAGAGTACCGGTGGACGCGGTTGGACGTACACCGATCCTCTCTACTACGCCGGGGTTGCGCTCACGCTGGACGCTCTTGGCATACCCTGGAACTCGCCGCGAGAACAGTTCGTGCCCGGGCGCTCGGGCAAGCTCTGCGAACGTTGCGAAATCGCGACACTCGCCCCTCTCTGGGATCTCTTGGAGTCGGATGAAGCCGTGAGTGGCTTGCAGGAGCTGCTCTGTGAACCGGCGAGTCGGGAGTAGAAGCTTGCCCTCGATCGACGAACGCATCACTGTCGCCATGATCTCCATGAACGAGGAGGAGGCGGTGGGCAAGGTCATCGGCGACATCAAAGCCGCTCTGCCCGCCGCCGAGGTGGTGCTGGTCGATTCCAGCGACGATCGGACCCCCGAGATCGCCCGCGCCCTCGGTGCCCGGGTGATTCGCCAGCATCCACCCAGGGGCTACGGTCGAGCCATGAATCTGGCGCTGCGCTCCAACGAACGCGAGGTCGTCGTGACCATGGACTGTGACGACACTTACCCGGTCGATCAGATCGAGACCCTGGCCAGATTGGTGCTCGAAGAGGGCTACGACGTGGTCGACGGCAATCGGCTGCGGAGCAAGCCCACAGCGATGCGAACGATCAACTATCTCGGCAATTGGATCTTCGCAATGTTCGCCTCGATCCTCTTCTTCAAGCGCTTCCGCGACCTGCACAGCGGCATGCGGGCCTACAAGAGGGGGGTGCCGGAACGACTGGAGTACAACCTCAACGGCGCGGCCCAGCCGGTGCACCTCCTGCTTCTGCCGCACAAGAGCGGCATGAAAGTCGGCTTCGTCGACATCGCCTACCGCGTCCGGCTCGGGGAGAGCGTCATGAACCCGCTCGAGACCAGCCTTTGGACGGCGAGGCGGATCCTGACGGCACGGTTTCGCCGAATCGCGCCTTCGATGCCTTCTGCGAGCAGCGCGAGGGGGCGAAACCGGAGACGCTGAGACCCGGCGCGCCAGTTCTAGTCGCGTTCCGACCCGCTCCCCTCCTCGCCTCGCAGCAGCAGGCGTGCCAGCGCTTCGCCCAAGATGCCGTGGCCCTCGTAGGTCAGGTGGCAGTCGTCCACGAAGAGCGGAATCCCGTCGCGATGGGCTCCGAGGAATCCTCCGGATGGGTCCAGGTGCTCCACATGCTCCCAGGTGGCGGCGACGGCGGCCATCGCTCGGTAGTAGCCACCGAGTGGATGGGCGCCCTCGGGGTCACCAGAGAGAAGATCGATGGTGGACTCGAGCAGGAGCACAATCCGGAAACCCTCTTCCAGCCCCAACTCGGCCAGCTTGTGCAGAGTGATGGCCATCTCCTCGGGAGAGATGCGAGGAGGTGCGTCGGCCTCCGCACCGAAGTGGCGGCCGAAGTTTCGGGTTCCCCAGCGAAGGAAGCGGGAGAGCCCCACGTACAGGTGAAACTGCTCCAGACCATCCTGAAGGGTCACCAACCACCGGGGGCGGCGGGAGAGCGCAAGCCATCGTTCCATGTCCGGCCCCTGCCCCTGCTGACTGTCGTTCACCCCGAAACTGATCGTCACCCAGTCGGGATCGAACTCGAGGAGTCGATGTTCGAGCAGAAGCCGCCCCTGCAAGGAAGAGAAGCCCGGCACCGCGGCGTTCAGCACTTCGAAGGGTGCTCCGGCTTCGACCAGAAGCCGTTCGGCGACATAGGGATAGGCCTCTTCGGGCTTCGCGATTGCTCCGCCGAAAGTGGTCGACCCGCCCATGCAGATCACCCGCCGGGTCTCCGGGCACTTGGTCGATGGGTTGGGCCGCGCCCTGAAGTACGAATCGCTCGCGTAGCGCCAGAAGAGCAGGCTGTCGTTCGAGTAGCTCGTCGGGAGAGGGCGCCACATTTCCGTCGTGCGCAGGCCGACCTCCACGGCTCCGACGCACGAGATGGCCAGAACCAGGTGGATCACGGGCGCCCATGAGAGCCGCTCTTCGTTGACCGCGACCCAGAGCCAACGAATCCCGAGGAGGACGGGGAGGGTGCGCGTGACCAGGGCTGGGGTGCCCCCCTCCCATGTCGAACTGAGAAGGGCCGGCAGCGCCACGGGGAAGAGGGCGAGAAGATCGGAGCCGAGGATCCAAAGCAATCGGCAGCCGGTGCCGAGAGCGAAGGACAGGGACCAGATCACCCAAGTCGCGCCGATCGACCCCCAGAATCTAGTGTGCGTGGAGAGCTGAGGGATGAGATCCACCAGATAGAGGGCGGCGCCGATCCCCACGATCGACGCGATCGAGACCCACCTCCGCGATGCTCCCGAACCCACGCGGGTTCCCTCGAGATGGAATCGAAACGCTCGTTGCCATCGAGGGTCGAATCCAGCCCTGGCCAGTTTGAGCACGAGGATCGCGACCGCGACGCTGAGCACCCCGTGCGGTATGAGCCTCATGGCGAGCTCCCCCCGCTCCGCGCTACGCTGGATCTCGACCGGAGGTGCCATGAGCGCCAATGGAAGGAGTGGGAGATAGGAGAGGGGGTCGAGGCGCAGGGAGAAGGGGATGGGGGCTCGCATCGACGCGCCCCAGAGCCACGCACAGCCCAGGGCCAGGCCCGCCATGCCCAGCGCTCCGAAAAGCGCAAGGGCGAGCTGCCTGGGGCCGGAGAGCCACGGTGAGCGAAAGTCCTCTTCGAGTACGACCGGCGAAGCGAACCGATCCAGGCGCGTGCCCCACGCACGAACTCGGAGGATCTTGGCCGCCCTCTCTCCGACCGAGACCTGGATTGCGTCAGGGTGCCAACCCTCCGGCGCGGGGATTCGGAATCGCTCCTCGCCACCCCGACCGACCGCGACGGCGGACCCATCTCCGTCGAGCTCGATCCTCACATAGAGCGGCGCCCCGGGCTCCTGAAGCCAGCGCTCGGAAGGCATCGAGGGATCGGAGTCCGGGCCCAGCGGCTCCGACCCTTCGGGATTCCACGGCTGAAGCTCCACCTGGCCGCCCGCTTGGCGAACCACGACACCGAGAGTCGCGGCCGAATCGCCTTCGCCCCCCGACAGCGCGACGCCCACCTGGGCATCGGGCATGAGCACCTGCACCTCGCATCGCTTCCAGCTGGTCGTGGCGTCCCGATGACGCAGCGTCCCATGATGATCCAGCACGAAACGACCTGAGTGCTCCTGCCAGGCCATGTGCTCCTCCTTCCCGTGCCCGACCCACTCCTCATAACCCTCCACGCGGGGGAAGCTGAAGGCCCAGCGGCTCCGATCGGGCGCGTACCCTCGATCAAGATGCGCGCGCAGCACACCGACGGACGCCGCGGCGCCCAGCAGAGCGATTAGGCTCAGAGCTCCGGCGGTCGAGCGAAACAGCGAGCAACTCCGGCGGTGGGAACTCTATCCGGCAAGACGGGAGACGGTGCCATAGTACAAGCAATCGCGAGCCTTTGGAGTCGCGCGCGCGAAATATATCGTGAGGCACCCTTCCCTTCGGGAGACCGCGCGCCAATGACGACCCCGACCAGAATACGTCGCCTCGACCCGGCCAACGACCTCGGCGAGCTGACCCGGCTGCTGCACCGCGCCTACGCCGATTTGGCCCGCCAAGGGCTGCGCTATGTCGCTACCCATCAGGATCTTGAAACGACCCGCAACCGAGTCGCTGACGGTGCGTGTTTCGTGGCCGAGCGCGATGGTCGGATCGTCGGCACGATCGTGTTCCACGATGCGGTCAGAACCTCGGGCTGCGAGATCTACGATCGGCCAGGTGTAGCGAGCTTCCACCAGTTCGGTGTGGAACCGTCGCTGCAGGGCCATGGCATCGGTGAGGCGCTCCTGGCACATGTCGAAAGGGTGGCGCGCGAGTCGGGCGCGACCGGGCTGGCGCTCGACACGGCCGATGGCGCACACAGCCTCATCGAGATGTACGAGCGCCGGGGCTATGTGTGCTCCGGCCACGCCGACTGGGACGAGACCAACTACCGGAGCGTGGTTCTGCTCAAGGAGCTGAAGACAGCGCCGCCGCCGCGCCCGGCGAGCTGAGCGCCCACGGCAGCTGCGATCGCGTCGCCTCCGCTCCCGGCAACGCCGGCATTACTGTGACACTCTCGGCAAAATTTCGGTTACACCAATCTCTCCACCGAGGCCACGCAGGCGCGCTTCCCGTCACCGCTCCTGGCCCCGCAGAAGCTGCGCCAGCTGAAGTAAATCCTCAACCCTGAAGAGCGAACGGCCCGCCGAGACGATCAAGAAAGGGTCTGGTGGCGCAACGTCTGTCCAGGCCAGTGGAACACTGATCACGCGGCCATCGGCATCGCGACCGTCCACGGTTCCAACTCGACCCCAACTCCGGCGGTACCGAAGCAGGTCGAACTCGATCCCGGTCCGCGGGTGAAATGGATTGTGTCGCGACTCGAATGACGAGACCGGCTCCCACGAGGGCAGCAGGCCTCGCCCGGTCAGAATCGGCTCGGCTACCGCACCTGGAAGCACCAGGGGCGGGTGGTCCCTTCCTCTCCCGGAGCCCTTCCCGGTGGGGAGAAGCCGGGATCGGGATCGAAGTACTCCGCCGGCTCAGGCCCGAAGATCACCGGGCCGC